>JAEUIL010000703.1 GCA_016794255.1 Planctomycetaceae bacterium
AGCTTTGTCTTGCGAAACCGACCGGGAGCGACCGGTTCCCACTCGGCGATCGCGAGTGGCTCGCAACCTTCGATCGTCGCGTCATGGCCATCGACGGTGATGGGCCGACCCACTTCGCCGTGACGATTGTGAAACACGATCGACTCGCGATACGCCTGGCCCGTGTTCGCCAGATGGAGCGTGTCTCCCGGCTGAGCCAGTTTCACGCCGCGGGCAATCGTCCGCACGGGACCTGTCGCGCCACTAACGACCGCACTTGTGCCATCGCGCGTGTCGTCCCCGGTTTGTGGATTGACGTACAGCTCACGAGCCCCGAGCGGCGTGGAGAGCGAGAGGAAGACGAGCGTGCCGAGAATTCGCGACATTAGGTGGAGGGACCAGCGGCGAGCGAAGCGGTGCGTTACGCCCTCTATTTAGCGGTCGCGTCGGCCAGCGGCAATTCAAAACAGGACATTTCCTCGGAATTGCGCGCGTACAGCCGATTGCCGATGAACACGGGATGGTTCCAGGTCTTGCCGACCAGGACCGAGTGCCGGGCCAACTCGTCGAGCTTCTCGGGCGTGGCGTGCAACAACACCGCCTCGCCCTCTTCGCTCAGCACGAGCAACTGGTCCGCGTCGGGCAACAGCAGCCCTTGCCCATTGCCGTAACGCCCTTTCTTCCACTGACGCTTGCCCGTGGCGAGATCGATGCAGGCGAAAATGTTGTGATCGAAGCCGTACAGATAGCCGTGATGCACGACGTAGTCGTTGTAGTCGGGCTTCATGTCGGACGTCGTCCAAACGGTGTCGACTTTGACGTCGTCGCCGCTCGGTGTGACTTGCAAGAGCCGCGTGCCCGAGCCGATGCCGGTGCCCACGAGCACACGGTTGCCATCGATCACGAGCGGTTGCAGCACGCGATAGTTTTCGATCTTCCACGCATGTTCCCAGAGCAGCTTGCCCGTGACGGGATCGTGAGCCGTGAGACCGGCGTTGGTCATCATCAACAGTGACGGACGACCGCCGATGAGCGAGACTTGCGGCGAGCTGTAGGAATGATCGCCCGAGGCGACTTGCCAGCGCGGCGCACCGGTGGCCAGGTCGTAAGCAAACAGCCCTTTGTCCTCTTTGCCGCCGGCATGCACGACAACCACATCGCCCACGACAAGCGGCGACGACGAGAAGCCCCAGATCGGCAGTTCGCGTTGCGAGTCGTCTTTGAGATTGCGTTGCCAGACGACTTTGCCCGTGGTGGGCTCGAAGCGAATCAGCACGCCAGTCGCGCCGAGCGTGAACAGGCCACCTTGCGCCAGAGTCGGAGTCGCACGCGGTCCAGCGCCGGCGACCGACTCCCAAAACCGGGCCGCGGTCTCATGCCGCCAGCGCTCGTCGCCGGTATTCGTGTCGTAGCAGACGACCAGTTCTTGCTCGCCCCGTTGCTCTTGGGTGAAGAGTCGATTGCCGGCGACGACGAACGACGACCAGCCCGGTCCGATCTTTTTGCGCCACACTTCGCGCGGCGGAGTGGCTTTCCAATCGGTGGCCAGTTTCACCCCGGGCACGACCCCGTCGCGCTGCGGACCGCGGAAGTCGGACCAGGTCACTTCGCCGAGCGGCTCGGCGTTCTCGGCCGGGGCCGGCGTCGCGCTCGCTTTACCACTCGCCGCCAGCAGCAGATCTTCGGCCGTGGGTTGCCAGCGATAGGTGATCTTGGCATCGAAATCGCCCGTCAGACCTTCAAGCCGGATGAGTGCCGAGTAGCCGAACACCACGGCAACCGCCAGCACGGTGAGCATCGTGCGCCACTTCGAGCGCCACTGGCTGAGCACCGTCGGCACGATGAGAAACACGGCGAGCGCGAGCGGAAACGGATAGAAGAAGAACGACATGCCGCGCATCGACTTGTCGGCAATGACAAAACCCAACACGCCGAGCGCGACCACTTCGAGCAAGCCTTGCCACCGTTCGCGGAACGAGGCACGGGAAAAGAACGCCCACCAGACGCCCGCCAGCACGCCAATCACCATCGGCCCAAAGATCGTGAGCATGAACAGCGTGGGCGTGAACTCGCCGTTGATCTGCGTGCTGAACTTGGCGAGGGCAAACAGCACGAGCAACACCAGCGCCGGCCAAATTCGCAGCGGCTGCAGCGATGTCTCGGGGCGATTCGCGGCGGGGGTCGCATCAGTGGCCATCACAAGGTCTCCGGTCGGCAGCAAGGAGGTAGATTTCGCTCACCATACCAAACCGTAATGAAAGGCCGAAGTTCACTTGGTTTCAGCTTTATGGCCACGGAACAGATCGTTACACTGAGCGAACTAACGGAGTGTGGTTTGACCATTTATCCAGGCCGACGCATTGGTTTGGGTCACGAGCATTCTCTGCAGAAACACGCGATAACCGACCCCAACGGAGTGATGGGATATGGATAGCATAGTGGCCGTCGTGCTGGCCGGTGGTAAAGGAACGCGGCTCGAGCCTCTGACGCGCGATCGAGCCAAGCCGGCAGTGCCATTCGGCGGCGCTTATCGGATCATCGACTTCACGCTATCCAACTGTCTCAACAGCGGCATTCGCAAGATGCTCGTGCTCACGCAGTACAAAGCGATGAGCCTCGATCGGCATATCAATCTCGGCTGGCGACGGTTCTTGTGCCACGAGTTGGGAGAGTTCATCGACGTCGTCCCGCCGCAGCAGCGGATCGACGAGCATTGGTATCAAGGGACCGCCGATGCTGTGTATCAGAACATCTATGCGATCGAGAAAGAACGGCCCGACTATGTCGTGATCCTGGCGGGTGATCACATCTATAAGATGGACTACGCCCAACTCGTTGCCGCGCACAAAGAGAAGAACGCCGACTTGACGATCGCGGCGCTGCCGGTGAGCATCGCCGAGGCGACGCAGTTTGGCGTGATGCAAGTCGACGGGACTGACCGGATCATCGGCTTTGAAGAGAAGCCGGCCAAGCCCAAGCCGATGCCGAGCGACCCGAACCGGGCGTTGGCCTCGATGGGGATTTATGTCTTCACGGCTCGGTTCTTGTTCGAGCAACTGTGCCTCGACGCGACGAAGCAAACTAGTCAGCACGATTTCGGTCGCAACATCATTCCGTCGATCATCGATAGTCACCGCGTGTTCGCGTTTCCGTTCCGCGATGAGAATCGCAAGCGCGACGCTTACTGGCGCGATGTCGGCACGCTCGACGCTTACTACGAAGCGAACATGGACCTCGTGGCGGTCGACCCGTTGCTGAATCTGTACGACGCCCATTGGCCGATTCGTTCGTACCTGCCGTCGTTGCCGCCGCCAAAATTCGTGTTCGCCGAACCTGAGCCGAACGGTCGTCGCGGCACGGCGCTCGACAGCATCGTCTGTCTCGGCAGCGTCATCTCGGGCGGGCATGTCGAACGCTCGGTGATCGGTTCCAATGTGCGGGTGAACAGCTTCGCGGTCGTCGAAGACTCGATTCTTTTCGAAGGGGTCACGATCGGCCGGCACGCCAAGATCCGCCGCACGATTATCGACAAAGGGGTGCATATCCCCGAAGGGACCACGATCGGCTACGATCTGGCCCAAGACCGGCGCCGCGGCTTTACCGTGACCGAGAACGGCGTGGTGTGTATCGCCAAGGCCGAAGGGGCCGAGCATTTCGTCGATTGAGTGAATCTCCAGGTGTGATACCGCTTCGTGACGTGTGCCATGTCCACGTCTTCGTGGACATGCGTTTTCACCGGCAAACATGCCCACGCGGACGTGGGCATGGCACACGCTTGCGTCCCAGGCATCGCAAAGAATCTCTAGGTGTGATGGCAATATGGATCTACAACTCAAGGGTCACACTGTCGTCGTGACCGGTGGCGCGAGCGGCATTGGTCGCGCGATTGCGGTGGGATTTGCCAGCGAAGGTTGTCGCGTGGCGATCTGGGATCGTGCGGCTGACGTCGCAGCGCAAGCTTCGCAAATCGCCGCCGAGACCGGCTCGACTGCGCGGGGCTACACGGTGGATGTCGTGCAGCGCGAGACGATCGCCGCGGCGTTGCAAGCCACGGTCGCCGAGTTGGGTCCTGTCGATCATCTCGTGCACTGTGCCGCGATCGGCTCGGGCAAGTTCGGCTTTCCGTTCACGAATTTATCCCCCGACGATTGGCCGCGGGTGATCGAGATTAACATTCAAGGGTTCACCAACATCGCCCATGCGATCGCGCCGCAGATGATCGAGCGCCGCACCGGCACCATCGTGTCCCTCGCGTCGGTCGCCGGTCAGATCGGCTCACAGACCGACCCGCCCTACAGTGCCGCGAAGGCCGCGAACATCAACTTCGCACAGTGCCTGGCCAAAGATCTCGCGCCGCACAACATTCGCGTCAACACCGTGTGTCCCGGCATGGTCCGCACGCCGCTCAATCAAGGTGTGTGGAAGGCGTGGCACGATCAACAGCCCCCCGAGAAACGCCGCAGCTACGAAGAATGGGCCGGCGAAAAAATCCGCGCGGTCACGCCACTCGGCCGCTGGCAAGAACCCAGCGACATTGCCGACATGATCGTGTTTCTGTCGAGCGAGCGCGCCCGGCAGGTGACCGGTCAGACGATCAACGTCGACGGCGGGTTCGTGATGCACTGGTGAGCCGCGTTGAGAAGCGACTTCGGCTTTTGTAGCCGAACTCGCCAGAGTTCGGGGGATGCCCTGTCACACGATGCCCGAATTCTGGCGAATTCGGCTACAAGAACGGCAACATCCGCGACGATCTCACACGCCGTGGATCACGACCATCTTGCTCTCGGTCATTTCTTGAATCGCGTACTTCGGACCTTCTTTGCCGAAGCCGCTGTCTTTCAAGCCGCCGTAGGGCATCAAGTCGGCCCGCCACATCGTGCCCCAGTTGATGTGAATGTTGCCCGACTGCACCTCACGGGCAAACCGCATTGCCGAGTCGAGCGACTTGGTAAAAATCGCCGCACTCAGACCGTAACGCGTGTCGTTCGCCATCGCGATCGCTTGCTCGATGGTGTCGGCCCGAGTCACCGCGACCGTGGGACCAAACACCTCGTCGCATGTGACTTTCATGTCCGGCTTCACATCGGCCAGCACCGTGGCCTCGAACACTGCACCCTGCCGACCGCCTCCGACCATGACGCGAGCCCCTTGCTTGACCGCCTCGTCGACCCAATCGCCGACGCGCCGCGCGTCAGACTCGCGCACCATGGGACCCATGTTGGTTTGGGCGTCGAGTTGATTCCCCGCGCGAATTTTTCCGACGCGCGTCGTGAGACGTTCGAGTAACTCGTCGTACACGCCGCCGACACCGATCATGCGTTGCGTGCTGATGCAGACTTGACCGGCATTGGCGAACGCCGTGACCGCCGCGGCCTCGGCGACCTGTTGCAGATCGGCGTCGGGCATCACGATCAACGGACTGTTCGAGCCCAGCTCCATCGTAACTCGCTTGAGCCCCGCGACTTGACAGAGACGTTCGCCGACATCGCGGCTGCCGGTGAAGCTGATCTTCCGCACGCGGCAGTCGCGGGCAATCGCCTCGCCAATCACGCCACCGGGGCCTGTCACACAAGCAATCGCCTGCGGAGGCAAACCCGCTTCTAGCAAAATCTCGACGAGCTTCAACGCCGACAGCGGTGTGTCGCTCGCCGGCTTGAGGATCACGGCGTTGCCACCCGCGAGCGCGGGCCCGACCTTGTGAACGACCAAATTCAACGGGAAATTGAAGGGCGTGATGGCCGCGACAATCCCGCAGGGGACTCGCAGCGTGAACCCCAGTTTGTTCTTTCCCGTCGAAGCGCCGTCGAGCGGCAACACTTCGCCCGTGATGCGTTTCGCCTCTTCGGCCGAGAGTTCCATGGTCTCGCGTGCTCGTTGCACTTCGATGCGACTCTCGGCGAGCACCTTGCCTTCTTCGCGGCTGATGATCGTGGCCAACTCTTCGAGCCGCTCGCCCATGATGGCCGCGGTCTTGTTGAGAATCTGAAACCGCTCGTAGCCCGAGAGCCGCCGCATGATCTCGGCCCCCGCCACGAGTCCGTCGATGGCGGTGGTGACGTCGTCCGCAGTGCTGCGCGGTACGGTATCGACGACGGTATTGTCGAACGGATTGCGGACCTCGAGCGCCTCGCGACCTTCGCGCCACTGACCTTGGGTAAACATTCGCATCGCAACGGACTCCGCAGTTGAGCTGGGTGTAGTGCCGCATTATGAGGTACGCCGAGCGACTTCGCCACGGGGCCAAGATTGGTGGTGGAAAAGTCCTGCGCCCCAATCGTTTACATCTGTGCGTGGGAAGACATGCACACCGCTTGTCACCTTATAGTTAGCCCAGGCCTTCAGGCCTGGGAACTCAACGAGCGCGATCAACCCAACACCACGGGGCTTAAGCCCCGGCCAACAATTGAATCTACACCCTCTCGCGTAACCCAGGCCTGAAGGCCTGGGCTAGTCATAAGATCGGCCGGTACGACACTTCCAACCGTGGTCAACAACATGCCCGTCACCGCCCGTGCTCGTCCCCATTTTTTCATTTGCATCGCCAGCCGGGGCAGATGACACTGATGCCGATTCACAATCGTTTTTTCTCGGGAATTGTGGCCATGACGCGTCGTCCGTTTTGCCTAGCGATCTTGCTCGCTCTTGGCTGCCAGCTGAACTTGGTTGCCGCCGAACCACCGCTCCGACCATCGCAACAAACCGCCACGGCCGATGTCGAACGGCGGTCCGACGAACTGCGCGACGTGCATCAGTCGCTGTGGAAATTCGCCGAGGTGGGGCTCGAGGAACGG
>JAEUIL010000705.1 GCA_016794255.1 Planctomycetaceae bacterium
GCACCTTGTCGCACACGCCGCGGAGGATCAACGTCTTGTCCTTGAACGGCGCGAGCGGTTCGAGACTGGCCTTGAGCTCGAAATCGCGTCCCTCGCTGTCCGGCCAGAACGTCGTGGGGACCACGCCATTGGGGCTAAACATCACGATCAGGCGTTGCTTGCGACGCTGCTGATTCGCGAACGACAGACTCGGCAAGTTGAGCACGAACGGCAAGGCCGCGCTGCTGATGCCAAGCCGACGCAAAAAGGCACGACGAGATTGAACGCTCATGGCGGATGATCCTGGGCGAGTCTGGTGAGGCAAGTGGGAACGGCGTCGTTTGGTAGCCGAATTCGCCAGAATTCGGGATTCTCACGTAAAACAAAATCCCCGAGCTCTGGCGAGTTCGGCTACATCATAACTCAACGGGCTATGTATCTTTCTTCGGCGGCGGCAAGGCGGCAACTACGGCGATCTCGGCGAGCAATTTGCGAATACTGAACTGCTGCGAGCGGAATTTCTGTTGTAGCTCGGCGAGCTGGCCGGGGCCATACGCCCGCACGGGCTGTTTGACGAAATGATGAAACAACTGCGACACGAACGCCGCTTGGGCCTCGTCACTGTCGACCAAATACCGCGCCAAGTCCGGCGCATCGCGAAACGTGATCGTCTCGCCGGAGCGGTTCAGATACTGGCCCGACGCGTTGATGGGCTTGCCTTTCTCGACGCTGCGAAAGCGACCGACGGCGTCGAAATGTTCGAGCGTGAACCCCAACGGGTTGATCATGCCGTGGCACGTAATGCAGGCGTCGGCCTTGGTCTGCAAGATCACGCGCTCGCGCGTCGTCAGACTCGGATGCACATCCGGTGCCAGCGGCGACACCGCTTCGGGCGGCGGTCGCAACACGCGGCCCAACATGCTGCGCGAGATCAACACGCCGCGGTGGATCGGCGAGCTCGTGTCGGTATAGGCCAGGCTGGCCAATAAGTACGGATGCGTCAACACACCGGCGCTGCGGCCCGGGTTGAGTTTCACGTTTTCGAACGACGCGTCGGCGGCGAGTTTCGCTCCGTAGAACTCGGCCAAGCGTCCGTTGAGCGGCACCTCGTCGGCCGTCAGCAAGCGGCGGAAGTCCGACGCTTCGCTCCAGACCACGTCATCCAAGAACAGTTCGAGCGACGTCCGCAGATCGGCCGACAATTCGGGCACGAACGTCGGAAACTGTTCGCTGTTCTTTGCCAAGTCCGGTGCTTGATCGAGCTTGAGCCATTGCAGCAGAAACTCGCGGACCTTCGAGCGTGTGCGGAGGTTCTCGACCATGCGCGTCGCTTGAGCGTGTAACTGTTCGCGATTGGCGAGCTTGCCCGTGGCGACTTGTTTGAGCAGTTCGTCATCGGGTAGCGAATCCCAGAGGGCGAACGACAATCGAGCCGCGGCATCGTACGCTTCGTGCGGACTGCTGCCCAATTCGCGATACAAGAACCGCGGCGACTTGAGCACGAGCAGCACAACTTGCTTGACGGCCGTGTCGACGTCGGCGGCATCGGCGAACTGCCGGTCGATGTAAACCGCTTGCTGCTCGGCAGTCAACGGACGACGAAAAGCCCGTTCGGCAAACTTGGTGCAGAATGCAGCCAGCTTGGATCGACGATCGCCGCTGACATTGCCGACGCCCGAGATCGCTTCGAGATTGGCAGCCACGTAGGTCGCGACCTCAATTGCGCCGCTGGTCGTCGCTTGGTCCCAGGCTTTCGAGATCGACGTGCCACGCTCGTAGCCGACACTGCGGTCGTCGGGGGGAAACGGCGTCTGCACCACATGCACGAACTGCGACGACTGCGGCGACAGGTACGGCTCAGGAATCACCTCGGTCACGCGCTGCGGCGGCTTCCACTTGAGCACGACCGACGAGGCGGCCGGCTTCGGCGGATTCTTCTTGGGATCGCGCACGCCGAGTTTCGCCTTGGCGTAGTCGAGTCGCAACGAGTAGTTTCGCCCGCGCAGCAAGCGGATCGTGCCGCGATACTCGAGGTCCTTGCCCGACTTGATCGAAGCGTCGACCAGTGGCTGCCGCAGATCGTTGACAAACAGCTTGGCCTGATGTTCCGAGCGCACGATGAACTCGTAGTCGCCGGTTTCGGGGGCGATCAACGAGCCTTGCCAGCGAATCGAGAACTCATCCGCCTGGAGCTTCTCGAGCGGCGCGGTTTCGCCGAAGTCAAAATTCACCGCGCGGTCGACGCGTTCGAGCACCTTGTCGCCGCCGTTGAAGCGGGGGCCTTTGAAGTACTCGGCCTTCAAGCCCCGCTCGGCGCTCAGTACCGGTTTGCGACCCTTGGGGTTCGGAAACGAGTCGATCAGATCGGCGATCGTCTGCTCGTATTGCGAGACGGTGAGCCGCGACAACTCGATCCGGGCCGGCGCGTTGCGGGCCTGCGCCGTAGGAGAATAAAACTTCTCGTGAATGTAGCTCGCCACCGCGCGGGCATCGTCTCCCGTGCAGGTGCCGGGGGCGTCCTCGGGCATCGTCTTCGCGATCACCTGAGCCAGTTCGAGCACCGACTTGTCGCCGGTCAGTGGCGTCTTGTGAACCTTGGTCCCTTCGCCCAACGCACCATGGCACGCGACACACTTTTGCCGGTAGATCGCCTCGCCCGGCGAAACGGCATCGGCGGCGAGGAGATCAGACGCGGTCCATGCCAAGACGAAGCCAACAGTTGTCGCGAGCAAACGACCGAGCATGATCGAGGTCTGCGAGGGAGGATAAATCGGAGGCGGTTTTCCCCTCAATCCTAGCAGCAAAACGCGTCAAAGGCGACGGTGGCGACGACTACCTCGGTGGGGTAGGTGTCACTCACCGGCCGGCAAGCGGATGACGAAACAGGCTCCGGCGTTGGGAACGTTTTCGACGGTGATCGTGCCGCCGTGGCTCTCGATGATCGTGCGACAAATCGCCAGGCCCATCCCCAAACCCTGCGGCTTGGTGGTGAAGAACGGTTGAAACAGTTGAGCCGTATCGTCCTGGGCAATCCCGCGACCCGAGTCATGAACTTCGATCACCACGTGCCGGTGTTCGAGTCGGGCGCGCACAATGACTCGA
>JAEUIL010000392.1 GCA_016794255.1 Planctomycetaceae bacterium
AGCGGTTCTTGACCTTCTCGCGCTGCGTGTACGCCTTGACGTTGTCGATGTAATTGCCGCACAGGCGCTTGAGCGCGTCTTCGTCGGCCGCAATGGCCCGTTGGACCTCGTTTTTCACGATGTTCTCGTATTCTTCTTTGACCACGGTGAGCAACTCGCGATAGGTCTGCCGCGTCTCGTCGTGCGTGATCAGGCTGTGATGCCGCAAGCCGCTGTCGAGTTCGTTGAGCACCATGAACGGATTGATGCACGAACTGTCGGGATTGGCAATCAGCGCGTTACTGATCTTGTCCTGCACATAACGGGGCGAAATGCCCATCAGACCTTCGGTCGTGATCTGTTCGCGCAGCTCCTTGACGTTCTCCTCGGTAAAGCCGGGCAGCGTCTTGCCGTTGTACAGCTTCAGCTTTTGCATCAGCGACAGATTGGCGTTCTTGGGCTCCTCGAGCCGCGTGAGCACGGCCCACATCGCGGCCATCTCGATCGTGTGCGGGGCGATGTGCTTGCCCTTCACCTTGCGCTGGTTGTAGTCCTTTTCATAGATGCGAATCTCGTCCGAGAGCGTGGTCACGTACGGAATGTCGATCTTCACGGTCCGATCGCGCAGCGCCTCCATGAACTCGTTGTTCTGCAGTCGGCGATACTCGGGCTCGTTGGTGTGACCCAAGATCACTTCGTCGATATCGGTCTGCGCGAACTTCTTGGGTTTGATCTTGTGCTCTTGGCTCGCGCCAAGCAGATCGTACAAGAACGCCACGTCGAGCTTGAGCACCTCGACAAATTCGACAATGCCGCGGTTGGCGACATTGAACTCGCCGTCGAAATTGAACGCTCGCGGATCACTGTCGCTGCCGTACTCGGCGATCTTGCGATAGTTAATGTCGCCGGTCAGCTCGGTCGAGTCCTGATTCTTCTCGTCCTTGGGTTGGAACGTGCCGATGCCGATGCGGTCCTTTTCGCTCAGGAGTAAACGCATCACGCGCACATCCTGCACCACGCGGGTCCAGTCCCCGCCGTGCAGCTTGAGGCGTTCGTTGTAAATGTGCCGGCAAAACGGGCATAATTCGCCGTCGACCTTGACCTTGTACGACCCTTCGGGCTGGTCGGCGTTGAGTCGCGCGTAAACCTCGCCCCGAAACCGATGCGGGATCATGTGCAGCGGTTCTTCGTGCATCGGGCACCAATGAACCACGTTGGCGTCGTGCAGATCGACCCAACCGATCGTGTACAAAGCGCCGTCGTCTTGGCCCGAGTAGCGTTCGAGACCTTTCTTGAGCAGCCGCACGATCGTGCTCTTGCTCGAACCAACCGGTCCATGCAGCAACAGCACGCGCTTTTCGATGCCGTAGCCGCGCGCGGCGCTGCCCAGAGCGTTGACCAATTCGCCGAGCGGACCTTCGAGTCCGAACACGGCGTCGGCCCCCTCGTGATCGGGGTCATCGAAGAACTTGTAGTGCGTCACCCGATCGCGCCCGCGTTCGATCGTCGTCGTGCCGTACGACATGATCATGTCGTAGACGCGTTCGAACGCATTGCGCGTGACCCGGGGGTTCTGATGTACCACATCGAGGTATTCCTCGAACGAGCCGATCCACGTCTTCTTGCGGAACTGCTCGAGATCCTGACGCTCGGCAACGAGCGAGATAATCGAACTGCCTTGCTTAACCATATCCAGGGCCTCCGCGAGCGGGGCTAGGGGCAAGTCACGTACCGTCTGGCACGTGAGCCGCAGTCCCCGTGGTGTGTGGTCTGCACTTCTCGTGTTCTACGACGTGGCGAAGGGAGCGTTCGAGACGAGTTCGCACCGCGAGCGCACTTTGACAAGAAACCTGCCAGAAGATGGCGAGAGGGATGGTGTCAAAAGCCCTAGACACCTGGGGCAACGGGGTCGAGAAACAACCTGTCCGTTGCTGCTGAGCGAACGAGTGTTAGCCGAATTTTTCAGCCGACAGACTCAATTTCGCAAGATCACCGCAGCCACCTGGCAAGGAACTTGGCAAAGAGCACCAGGGTGTGTGACGACTCATCGGGAGCGGGCAGGCGATGCGTGTGGGTCCGGCGAACAACGGTCTCGTCGAGCATCCCCCGATCGAGTCAGGCTCGATCACGAGAACTCGGCAGGGCCGCGAGCGTCGAACACTTGTTAGTTTGCTCGACCTGAAGGGAACGCGAACTTTGGAGATTCGCGATTCATCTTCCCCCACTGATTCAAGTATTGCTCCGAGATTGAAATTGGGCAATATCGCTTCTGGCCGCCAAGGTGAATTCATTTGCTCAGAGCGTTAGCAGAGCGAGCGTTGCATGCGTTTGTGAAATTTGGAACGAAGTTGCGACACAGCGGAGTTCTTAGTTCGTGGTTCTTAGTTCTTGGTTATGAGAGCG
>JAEUIL010000411.1 GCA_016794255.1 Planctomycetaceae bacterium
AAAACTGGTGGTTCGTCGAAGAAGACTAATCTCACGCAGTGTTCTTTGCGTTGGACGTTAGGTTCGTCAGTCCTTGATCGATTTCTGCGGAACGGCGCTGAACTTCTGCAATCCAAGCCGCCGATGGCAATGGCCAATCGCTCGGTGGCGTCTCTTCCCACAATGTTGCGACTAGGCGAAGTCGATCCGCGGGGTTCAGCAGCCGGGCGGCATCAAGGATTTCATCGATGGTTTGCATAGAGGAGCCTATCACTTAGGGTGGCATCACCTAACACATCATCTCTTCTTAGGATGCAAGTTTCAAATCTCGGCGTCGGGCGTGCCGAGGCGTCAGATACCGTTGCTGGGTTGTTCCATGCCCGCGTCTCATGTCCACGTCGGATGCGGAATTCTCGGCACGGCGCGGCTCAAACGACTTAAATCGCTGTCAAAAATTCCCAAACTCCCTGATTATCACGCCTTTACGGCGAGTAACGACTTCGGAATAATGACCGAATTGGCAATTGGGGGAAGCCCTGCGCCAAATGGCGGTAATAATACACCGTACGGATGCGATCCTTTTGGAGTACCTCGCGGATGTCGCAAGTCGAGACACAGCCCCCCCAACGCGTGGATGTCGATCCCGCGGAGACAGCCGAATGGCTCGAATCGCTTCAGTACATCATCAAGGCCAAGGGTAAAGAACGCGCCAGCTTCTTGCTCCGCGTGCTCGACGAAGCCGCCGCCCGCCAAGGGGTTGAAATCCCCTTCACGATCACCACTCCCTACATCAACACGATCCCGGCCGAGGAGCAACCCGCGTTCCCCGGCAATCGCGAGATCGAACGACGCATCAAGAGCATCATTCGCTGGAACGCCATGGCAATGGTGACTCGAGCGAACAAGTACGACTCGAGCCTCGGCGGTCACATCAGCACCTTCGCCTCGTCGGCCACGTTGTACGAAGTCGGCTACAACCACTTCTTCAAAGGCAAAGGCGATAACTACTCGGGCGACCAGATCTACTTCCAAGGTCACGCCTCGCCCGGCATGTATTCGCGCGCTTTCCTCGAAGGCCGACTGAGCGAGCAGAACTTGGTCAACTTCCGTCAGGAACTCGCCGAGGGTGGCGGGCTGTCGAGTTATCCGCACCCCTGGTTGATGCCCGACTTCTGGGAGTTCCCCACGGTCTCGATGGGCCTCGGGCCGATCATGGCGATCTATCAGGCGCGGTTCAATCAGTATCTGAACGACCGCGGCATCAAAGACACGACCAGCCAAAAAGTCTGGGCGTTCTTAGGCGACGGCGAATGCGACGAGCCCGAAACACTCGGCGCGATCACGCTTGCTTCGCGCGAGAAACTCGACAATCTGATCTTCGTCATCAACTGCAATCTGCAACGGCTCGACGGCCCGGTGCGTGGCAACGGCAAGATCATTCAGGAACTCGAAGGCGCCTTCCGCGGCGCGGGTTGGAATGTGGTCAAAGTCGTCTGGGGCGACGATTGGGATCCGTTGTTGGCCCGTGACTCGACCGGCGCGCTCGTGCAACGCATGGGCGAGGTCGTCGACGGCGAGTATCAGAAGTACGTTTGCAGCGACGGCGCGTATATCCGTGAGCAATTCTTCGGCAAGAGCCCCGAGTTGCTCGAGCTCGTTTCGCATCTGTCCGACGAGAAGCTCCGCACTTTGCGGCGCGGTGGCCACGATCCCGAGAAGGTCTACGCGGCGTACAAGTTCGCTGCCGAGAACCGCAACGGCAAGCCGACTGTGATTCTCGCCAAGACGATCAAGGGTTACGGCCTGGGTGAAGCGGGCGAGGGTCGCAACACGACTCACAATCAAAAGAAGGTCAACGAAAACGAGCTGCGCGAGTTCCGCAGCCGGTTCGGCATTCCGATCTCGGACGAAGACGTCGCTCACGCGCCGTTCTACAAGCCGGCCGAGGATAGCCCCGAGATTCAATATCTCCGGGCGCGGCGTGAGGCGCTCGGTGGTCCGGTCCCCAGTCGGTCACTGACCAGCCCGACGCTCGAAATTCCGCCGCTCGAAGAGTTCAGTGATTCGCTCACCAGCAGCGACGATCGCGAAGTCTCGACCACGATGGCGTTCGTCAAGCACCTGTCGCGGCTGCTCAAGCATAAGACGATTGGCAAGTACATTGTGCCGATCGTGCCCGACGAGTCGCGAACGTTTGGTATGGACCCGTTGTTCCGGCAGTGCGGCATCTACGCCCACAGCGGCCAGCTTTACGAGCCGGTCGACTCGGACAACTTCCTGTACTATCGCGAGGCGAAAGACGGCCAGATTCTCGAAGAAGGCATCACCGAAGCAGGTTCGATGTCGTCGTTCATCGCGGCCGGCACGTCGTACACCACGCACGGGATCAACATGATCCCGATGTTCATCTACTACTCGATGTTCGGCTTCCAGCGGATCGGCGATCTGGTCTGGTGTGCTCAGGACATGCGTTGCAAGGGTTTCATGTTCGGTGGCACCGCCGGCCGCACCACGCTCAATGGCGAAGGTTTGCAGCACCAAGACGGCCACAGCCACATGTTCGCCACGGCCTTTCCGAACGTGCGGGCGTATGACCCGGCCTATGCCTACGAGACGGCCGTCATCGTCATGCATGGCATGAAGGAGATGTACGAACGTGACCAACAGGTGATCTATTACATCACCTTGCACAACGAGAACTATCGCATGCCGGCGATGCCCGCGGGTACCGAGGAAGGCATCGTCAAAGGGATGTACAAGCTGTCGACCGTCGACGCGGGTGCCAAGGCACCGAAGGTGCAACTCTTCGGCAGCGGTGCGATCCTCCGCGAGGCGCTCGCCGCGCAGCAGATTCTCGCCGAGAAGTACGGGGTCTCAAGCAATGTCTGGAGCGTGACGAGCTACAAAGAGCTGTGGCGCGATGCTCAGGCGTGCGAGCGTTGGAATCTGCTCAACCCGGGCGAGACGCCGCGAAAGTCGTACATCGAGACGCTGCTCGCCAACGAGCAAGGTCCGTTCATCGCCACGAGCGACAACGTGCGGTTGGTCGCCGAGCAAATCAACCCCTTCGTGCCGGGCGGACTGTATTGCCTCGGAACCGACGGCATGGGCCGCAGCGATCGCCGTCAACGGTTGCGTCGTCACTTCGAAGTCGACGCGCAATGCACGACGCTCGCCGCACTGTCGCAACTCGCCAAGCAAGGCAAGTTCGACGCGAAGAAGCTCAAGAATGTCGTCACCGATTTGGGCATCGATCCGGCAAAGATCGACCCGTATGCGGCGTGAGTGGGGGAAGCCGGTGAGTAGGTGAGTAAGTGAGTAGGTGTTGGGTCGACAACATAGTCCTGTCGACCACGCCACTCGCCACGATCCTACTCCCGTCAACACCCACCTACTCACTTACTCACTTACTCACCTCTGACTTCCCCTGCCATGGCCATCGACTTCAAACTTCCGAACTTGGGCGAGAACATCGACTCGGGTGATATCATCAACGTGCTGGTCAAAGAAGGTGACGTGATCAGCGCGAATCAAGGCATCGTCGAGGTCGAAACCGGCAAGGCGACGGTCGAGATCCCCTGCCCGCACGCGGGCAAGATCGCCAAGCTGCACGTCAAGGCGGGCCAAAGCGCCAAGGTCGGCAGTGTGCTGGTCACGATCGAGGCCGGTGCCACGGCTGCCGCGGCCCCGGCGAAGGCTGCTCCGGCCGCGCCGGCTGCCGCTCCCGCAGCGCCTCCCAAGACTGCACCGGTCGCGGCTGCACCGGCTCCGGTGGCTGTGCCCGCTCCGCAACCCGTGGCTGTTCCGGCTCCGGCCCCCGCTCCGGTGATGGCGGCGGTGGTCGAATCGAGCGAAACACCCGCCGCGGCTGGCCCCTCTGTGCGTCGTTTGGCCCGTGAGTTGGGGATCGATTTGAATCGCGTCACGGGCAGCGGCCCGAGCGGACGGATCACGCGCGAAGATGTCGTCGCCGCGGTGCGTCACGGTTCGAGCCAACAAACTTCGGGCGGGTTCTCCGCTCCGCGCACGAGCCATCTGCCCGAGGGCGAAGCGTCGCGCGACAACTATGGCGTGGTGCAGCGTCAGAAGCTGACCAAGATTCGCAAGATGATCGCGGCCAACATGGTCCGCTCGATGCAGACGATTCCGCAGCTCACGAACTTCGATGACGCCGACATCACCGAACTCGAACGGATTCGCAAGGCGAGCCTCGACGATTATGCCAAGACCGGCGTGAAGCTCACGATGATGCCGTTCGTGATCAAGGCGGTGGCCCAGGCTTTGCGGTTGCACCCGATCATGAATTCGTCGCTCGATATCGAGAACGATCAGATCGTGTACAAGGACTACGTCAATCTGGGCATCGCGGTCGACACGGATCGCGGGCTGGTCGTGCCCGTGCTGCGTGACGTCGATCGCATGCCCATTCCGGCCGTGGCGCAAGCGTTGCAAGACATCGCCGACCGCGGGCGGACCAACAAGTTCACGCTCGAAGATCAGCAAGGTGGCACGTTCACGATCAGCAACTTAGGTGCGATTGGCGGCACGTATTCGACGCCGATCATCAATCCGCCCGAGGTCGGCATTCTGCTCACCGGCCGTTCGCGGAAGATGCCCGTCGTGGTCGAAGGGGACAAGGTCGAAGTCCGGCTCATGATGCCGCTCTCGATCACCTACGATCACCGGATCGTCGACGGTGCCGCCGCCGCGCGGTTCCTCAACGACGTGAAGAACTATCTGCAAGTGCCCGGGCGATTGCTACTGGCGCAGTAGTCGTGAGTGTTTGATTTTCGGCAAAGGTTCGATTTGGGCGATGAATTCTGCCGACAATAGCAACCGTTGCAGCAACCCTTATGCGCCTCCGGTTGAGAATCCGGACAGTCCCTCGTCGCTTTGGGAGAGGCTTTGTCGAGCGACCGTTGCGCTGGGAGAGTTCTTCGGTATACCGAGAGGCGATGTGCGTTGCTCATTTTGTCGGAGGCCGTACCGCGAGGCGAAACCATTTGCGGAAGGGCCTCGAGGCGTCTTTATTTGCGGTCAGTGCGCGACGGGCTGTGTTGAATTGATCGAACGGGAACGCGAACGATTGGACCATGCAAGAAAACCTGATGCGACGTAACGTGCGAAAGCTACTTTAATCAGGGATAGATCCCTGAGCCTCCATATATGCGGACTGCATGCTCAGTCTTTCACGTCGATGTGATTCGACCTGAGTACGTGCAGGACTTGTTTTGCCCGACGCACTACTTCGGCATCGGGGCTCTTTGCGCTGGCCAAGACTGCGGCGATTAACTTTGGCGGATGAATCTTCGCCGCAAGTCGCGCGTACCCTCGAAACGCTCTCGCCATTCCATGCTCTAAACTGCGCACTATTAACGCAGCCAACCGGGCATGTTGTTCCTTCGAGAGAGTCACGTGTTTGAGCCGTTGCAATAAGACTTGTTGGATATAGCCCGAACGATAGAATCGTGGTTCAACCTCGAGAAACTGCAACGCAATTTCGACCACAGCTGTCTCGCCCGCAGACAGTCTTCGCAGGCCGTTTTCGAGCCCGCCGGGAAACGAGAGCCTGTCATGCTCGCGCCAGAACATGGCAGACGCTTGTTGTCGCGCAGACTTCATTCGCTCGACGCCAAATTCGGCATCGATTCGAGCATTCAGCCCTCGCAACAGTTCGGCGTTGTGCAGAATTGTGTCGCGCACTGGTATTCCCCACCCAAGTCAAGCGCGCGGTAAATGCTGCCCTCGGCGGGCGCAATCAGTGTCGATGCCCGCTCAGCATCTGGGCTTTGGCTTTGGCGTCTTCGGCTTCCTGAATCTTGCCGGCTCGCACGTAGGTCACGCTCAGCGCGGTGTAGCTGAACGTGTCGTTCGGCTGCAATTCGCAAACCTTCAGCGCGTGCTGGATCGCCTCGTCGTGACGCTTCAAACGCCCGAGCATGACCGCGAGCGCCGAATGAGCCAAGGCGAACCCGGGATCGCCCGCCACCAAGCCCTGCAACGTCGCGACGGCCTCGTCGAGCTTTCCTTCGTCCTTCTGACGATCGGCAATGTCGTAGATCTCGTGGCTCGTGGGCATAGCAGGGCAGTCTCGCGGATGGTGGGCGTCAGTGAATGCAACGGAAGTACCAGCAGTTTACCAACTCGCGCTGCCAAGACCAATGCTAGCAACGTATTCGCATCAGCTCTGCTTATCGCCAATCTTATCGGTCGAATAGTCGAAGTCCTGGGTTTGGGCAGCGTAGTGTAAACACATAAAAAATGTCGCCTTGGGAATTTCCGGCTAATTCGTTACAGTTTCCCGGCCCGATAGAAAACCACGGGCGGACCCCGACCATCGATACCCATCGAGTTGGCGGTCAGCCTTCCCTCGCCATGCCCGCGCGAGGAACCTCGTACGGATGAGACACAAGGAGGTGTCTTACGCCGCGAGCAGTCGGTCACGCCGTGCTGTTCGTGGTTGAGTTCCTCCGCGATCGCTCATCGGTCGAGCCACAAAGCCAACACGGCAGCTGGGCTAAACCTTTGTGAAAGGACCGGATCCGTGGGTATTCACCCGACGGCCTTGGTCGACGCCTCGGCGAAGATCGGCGAGGAAGTTACGATCGGCCCGTTTGCCATCATTGAAGCGGGCGTCGTCATCGGCGACCGGTGCACCATCGAAGCGTTTGCCATTCTCAAGAATGGCACGGTTCTCGGCAGCGACAATCACGTCTACGAACGGGCCACGATCGGCGGCCCGCCCCAACATATCCGCTGCCCGGCACAAACCGGCGGCGTGGTCATCGGCTCGGGCAACACCTTCCGCGAGAACACGACGGTCCACTCGGCCCTCGATACGCACCACAACACCACGATCGGCGACGGCAACTACTTGATGGTTGGCGCTCACGTCGCCCACGATTGCGTCGTCGGCAATCACGCCATCTTCGCCAACAACGCGACCCTCGGCGGCCATGTCGTGGTCGAAGACCGTGCGTACATCAGCGGCAATGTCGCCGTGCATCAGTTCTGTCGGATCGGCACGCTGGCCATGGTCGGCGGTCTGGCGCGCGTCGTGAAAGACGTGCCGCCATTTGTCACGATTGACGGCGTCTCGTGCAATGTTGTGGGGTTAAACTCGATCGGACTGCGCCGCGCGGGTTACACCACGGCCCAAATCGCCGAGTTGAAGAAGGCCTACCGCACGATCTATCGCAGCGGACTCACCTGGCGCGAGATCATCGAAACGCTGCAACGCGATTTCACCGCCGAGCCGGTCTCGAACTTTGGCCGCTTCCTGCCGCTGGTGACTCGTGGCATCGTGCAAGAGCGGCGCATGCCGCCGGGCGCGACGGTCAAGTTCACCGAAGAAGCAGTGCCCGAACCGCAGCTGCGCGTCGCCGGCGCCTAGTATCGATCGCGCTCCGCGTGACCTGTGCTTGCTGATATTTCTTCCAGGCCGAACGGCTCGTGAGCGCTTTTACGTACTCATCATCACGCGGAGCGTATTGGGTACTATCGGCCCCACGCTCGCCATAACCCGCGCCCACGGCACAACCGCTCCGGCTTGCGCCGTCGAAACCGTGCGATAAACCCTTACGCCGTCGAGGGCTGCGCGCGGAATTCTGGTCCAGCCGCTATGATCGCGCGCATCGATAGCATCCGATGCTAATTCCGTTGTGACGCCATGGTCGCCGCCGGCGTCTCACGCATTGGGACCAGCGAGTGCTTCGCGCCGGGTCGAGTTTCTCGGGCTTTCGCCACGAAAACCCACTCTCCGCGAAGCGACATCGATCTGCACCACGTCGCGCGACGGCCATTCAACCGGCAACCGCTCGACCGAGTCAATCGAGTTCGTGCTTGGCCCGTGTACTTTTCCACACATTCCACAAACCCGGTACATCCATAACACGCGGCACGACGTTGTCGTGCAGGGAGCAGACCATGTTCGCACGCCTGTTTCAATTGTCACACGTTGGCGCATCGCGCAGCGCGATCGCAGCCTTGGCTTTGATGTTCGGCTCGACGAACGTGACGCCGCGTGACGCTCAAGGCGAGGAACCAGCCGCGGCTCCGCTCGCCACAAGCGTAGCCTCAACCGCAGAGCCGCGGGTCGCGTTCAAGCCGTCGATCGTTGACTTGGCCACGCTCATCAAGGTTGCTCCGAACGAGCATCCGATGAACCCCGTGTTGGCGTCGGCACGCGACGCGCTGAGCAAAATCAACGCGTACGACGACTACTCGTGCGTACTCGTGGCTCGCGAACGGGTCGA
>JAEUIL010000711.1 GCA_016794255.1 Planctomycetaceae bacterium
TTGGTCTGCATCCGTTCGCCGGTCGCGGACCGCAAATCGAGCACATAGCAGTGCTGTTCATTCCACGGCGTGTTGGTGACCTCGGCCACGACGGCCTCCACGCGCGTACCGTCGTCATTGAAACAGTAGTAGAGGCTGAGCGGATTAATGACGAAGCCGAAATAGCGCAAGCTCGTCAGCAACCGAATCGGCCCCCGCAGCGCGAAGCCCAGCCGCGACGCGACCAGTTCACGAACCGCCGTGTCGAGCGGCTGTTGCGGATTGCCCAAATGATCGCCGCGGCGAAAGTACGCGAGTGCCGGAGGCTTGGTTGACCACAGACCGCGACGCCCCAATAGCTCGTCAAGCTCGGCGAGGTCGAGGTAGACAAGAAACAGCCGGTAGCGAAACGCATGCAGCACGGGCGCGTGCCGGCGATGGCGAACCACTCCCTCGTACAGACAACTGTGCGTGCTCATGTCGACAGTCCCCGTAGAGAAGAGCTAGCCGCCGACAGCGTGAACGTCGAGGTCGCGGGTTGTGTCGAGTCGCAACTTCCATTCAGCACATCGCAGACGGCCTGAGCGCTGACCACGCCATCCTCGTGAAATCCGTTGCGCCAATAGGTGCCGCAGAACGACGAGCGGTTGGGGCCAATCAATTCCGTGTGGCGACGCTGAGCGCCGGCTCGCCGCGTCGTGAAGATCGGGTGTTCATACACAAACTGCCGCAAAACCTTCCGCGAATCAATCCGCGACTCGCCGTTAAGCGTCACATTAAACACGTGGCGTGACCGCAAGTGCTGCAAGATGCTCATGCAATACGTCACACTCGTCCGCTGACCACCGTCGCAGGGCAGATGATAATTCCACGCCGCCCAGGCTCGTTGCGAACGGGGCAGGACCGAGGCATCGGTGTGCAGGATGGCATCGTTGCGTTCGTAAGGAAACGCGGAGAGCAGTTCGTTTTCGAGAGGCGTGGGCGTCTCGATCATCCGCAACGCTTGATCGGCATGACACGCAAACACGACGTGATCGAATCGCTGTGACGCCGCGTTGCGAGGCAACACTTCGATATGCGTCGAACAGCGTCTCACCCGTTCGATGGGGCTGCGCAAATGAAGCGTACCACGGAACTGCTTGAGCAACGCCCGTACATAGGTCCGCGAGCCACCGGAGATCACGCGCCACGTGGGACGATTGCGCAGATTCAACAGGCCATGATTCTGATAGAACTCGACCACGAACCGGATCGGAAACTCGGCAAACGTTCCCAACGGACAAGACCAGATCGCCGAGCCCATCGGCATCAGATAGTGGTTCGCAAATTCCTCGCCATAGCCGCCACGCTGAAGAAAGTCGCCCACCGTTTGCTCGTCGCCAACCTCGACACTCCGCGGCGCTTCGCGATTGAACCGCACAATGTCACGCAGCATGCGAAAGAAGCTCGGCCGTAGCAAATTTCGCCGCTGAGCAAACAGGCCATTGAGCGTCGAGCCGTTGTACTCCAACCCCGTGCGCGCACACGCCACGCTGAAGCTCATCGAGGTCGGTTGCGACGCCACGCCAAGCTCATCGATCAGTTCGATGAACCGCGGATAGGTCCAGTCGTTGAAGACGATGAATCCCGTGTCGATCGCATGCTGCTCGCCATCAAAATCGACATCGACCGTGTTCGTGTGTCCGCCCGGGTAATCTCCGGCCTCGAACACGGTGACCTCGTGCCGCTCGGCAAGTCCGCGAGCAACGGCGAGTCCGCTAATCCCGGCGCCGATAACAGCAATGTTCACGAGGAGGTACTTTTCTACACACGCGAGGCAAACGGCAACACAATTCTTCCACGCCAAGCTGTTTTATCGCAAAGGACGTAGTCCGGCCACTGGCTCAACCGAAGGAATTGCTGGCGAAGAGTTTACGTCACCCGATCACCGCGACGCTGTGGAGGGGCTGCCGTCTCAGGCGTCGCTGCCTCATCAAGTCCACAGCTTGCGATCGAGCATGCGATAGTTAATCGCCTCGCTGAGATGAACCACCTCGACTCGTTCGCTGCCGGCGAGATCGGCAATCGTCCGGGCCACGCGCAGTACCTTGTCATGAGCCCGCGCTGACAGGCCGAAGTCATTCATCGCCGCCTCGAGCATTTGTCGGCCCGGGGCGTCGAGTTGGCACTGAGTGCGAATCTGCCGCGTTCCCATCCGCGCGTTGAAACGAGTCTTGCTCCCCTCGAAGCGTCGCCGTTGAACGGCTCGTGCCCGTTGGACATCTTCGCGCATGACGCTGCTCGATGTCCCTTGCCCCGCGCCGGTCAACTCTTGATACGCCACGGCCGGCACTTCGAGATGAATGTCGATCCGATCCAACAGCGGACCCGAGATCTTATTCATATATTTCTCGACTTGCGGAATCGAGCAGTGACATTCTCGCCGCGGGTCGTTGCGATAGCCACACGGACACGGATTCAACGCCGCGATGAGCATGAAGTTGGCGGGAAACGTCGTGCTGTTGAGCGCGCGGCTGATCGTGACCGTGCCGTCTTCGAGCGGTTGTCGCAACACTTCGAGCGTCCGGCGATTGAATTCGGGCAACTCGTCGAGAAACAACAGGCCGTTGTGCGCCTGCGAGATTTCGCCCGGCGTGGGCGTTGATCCGCCCCCGACCAAACCGGCATCGCTAATCGTATGATGCGGCGCGCGAAACGGTCGCACGGCTAGTAATGGTTGCCCCGGAGGCAGCAATCCCATGGCGCTGTAAACGCGCGACGTCTCGATCGACTCGGCCGGCGTCAACTGCGGCAGGATGGTCGGAAATCGCTTGGCGAGCATCGTCTTGCCCGAGCCTGGCGGCCCAAGCATCAATAGATTGTGCGAGCCGGCTGCGGCGACGGTGATGGCTCGTTTGGCCATTTCTTGTCCGCGGACATCCGCGTAGTCGACGTCGTATTGGCCGTGGCTGCGAAAGACCTCGTCGAGGCGCGACGGAGTCGGTTCGATATCAAGCTCACCGGTCATAAACGCGATGGCCTGCGTCAGGCTGGCGATCGGATAAACCTCGATCGATTCCACCACGGCGGCCTCGGCGGCATTGGCGGTCGGCACCAGAATGCCACGCACCCCACGCTGCTTGGCCGCGGCCATGGCCATCGACAACACCCCCTTGGTCGGTCGCGTCGTGCCATCGAGCGCCAACTCGCCGACCACGGCAAACTCGGTAAGTCGATCGCTCGTGACTTGACCGCTGCCGGCCAAGATGCCGAGCGCAATGGGCAAATCGAACGAGGCCGCCTGCTTGGGCAAATCGGCCGGGGCGAGATTGATCACCACCCGGTTCGTCGGTCGTTGAAAGCCCGAGTTCACCAAGGCCCGTTCAATCCGATGCACGCATTCCTTCACCGCCGCCTCGGGCATCCCGACCAAAATGGTCTTCGGCAGGGCACTCTCCGAGACATCGACTTCAACCTCGACCGGCAACGCGTCGATGCCGAGCAGCGAATAGGTTAAGAACTTGGCCAACATGCCCGCTGCCCCGGAATGTAAATGGTGAAGCGTCCGTTCCGCTCAAAAATGAGTATCGTGCGGTGATCGAGATCGTTATTGTGGCGGGTCTCTGGCGGCGATTGCAAGCGAGCGCGAAAAATAGTAGTGATGCCTTTTGACTGCGTCGTGTGCCATGCCCACGTCCGCGTGGGCATGTTTCTCGGGAAAAACGCATGTCCACGAAGACGTGGACATGGCACACATCCCCAAACGGGATCACTACCCGAAAAACAACTTCGGCTAAAGCACTGTCCGAGGCTGAAAAACGCTCCGCCGTCGCAGTAGATGATTTAATTACTCACGAGCCCGATCCACGCCCGTCCCGATTCAAAAAACCGCGTTAGAGTGCCGATCTCGGACGCACAATCTTCGTGATAGAAGCAATCCCATCCCTTCTAATGGTGGGCTTGTTTGGTGATACAACCAGGCCGACCGCGATTTGATGACCTTTTAAAAAGCAGGCTCGCGGGCTTGAATCCCAGTCAGGATCGTTTATTGTTTGGACTTGGGGGAGAATTGAACCTAAAGAGACCAAGAGAAATGTCCGCAAAAGAAAAAGACAAAGTTCCCGAAGGCTGTTACGCCGAAGAAGGCAAGGGTCGCAAGCTCTGCTCCAATAGCGAATGCGGCTGGTATATTGGCGCCCGGCAGTCGACGTGCCCTGCCTGTGGCACCGACCAACCGAGCAAAGGTAAAGGCAAAGACAAATCCCCCGGTATTCCGCTGCCGGTTGGTACGGGCGGACTTGAATTCGCCGGCGCGGTCAAGGCTTTAACCCAGGCCGGTGGTTTAAAAGGGTTAAAGATGCATATTAGCCGCGTGGAAAGCGTGCAAGACTCGGTCGAGGCTCTGCACGGCTTCGGTGGACTGGTGAACGCCAAGGCATTTTTGATCGCTTTAGAAGGTCATCACCGCGATTAGGGGCCAACCCTTGTTTCGGTCCTTCGCTTTGACATTCAGCGAATATTACTGTTAGCACGGCTGCGAGCTCCTTTCGCGATGACACCCATCGCGAAAGGATACCGGCCCCGCTCAATGTATTTGCCTCGGCAGGCACGCATTACTT
>JAEUIL010000420.1 GCA_016794255.1 Planctomycetaceae bacterium
CCCTGGTCGCAGTTATTGACCAGATCTGTCGCCGGGCTTGGTTGCGGATAGCGCTGCAACGGAGTGTGGTAGTTGTACGCCGAATCTTGCAGGGCGGGGGCAATCTCGGCTTCGAGCGATTGTCGCACTTCGGCCTGTGTGTGCGATTTGCGGATCGCGGTAAACTCGATCACCGAATCGCAACCCCAATACGAGCCTTGATAAAAAGGCTCGGGCCGAATGCGATCCTTGCAACCTAAGCAACCCTCGTAGTCGGCGACGATCTCGCCCCATTGCTCGGCCCCCAGCATGGCAGCAACTTGGCGACGACTGGTCGAATGCGGCGGCGTGTTTTGTTTGCCGCGCACCATCGCTTGCCAAGCGCTGCGCCGCACATGCTCGTTGCCGCGTAGATGCTTGATCCACAACTGCAACCACCAGCCAAGACCGTTGGTGCAGACGTACAATTTGCCGCCCGGTTTGAGCACGCGGCGAAACTCGTCGAGGGCCAACCGGCGATCCATGAACATGAACACGCCGTAACAGAACAAACCGTCGACGCTCTCGTCGGCCAGTGGCAGCTTGAGCCCGTTAGCCCGCGCAAAGTCGACGTTCTTCAAGTTCAGTGAATCTGCGAACGCTCGCCCGATGCCGAGTCGCCCGTGATGTAAGTCGAGGCCAATGACAGCCTCGTTTACCTCGGCGAGCGCGGCTGACCACTGTCCATAGCCGCAACCAACATCGGCGACTACGCCAAGATTGGCAAAACCGAGTTGCTTGACCCGTTCGGCGTAGTAGCGATACGAGCGCTGACACACGAACTGGGCATAGCCCGCGTCTTGAATTTGCTCGGCGCGGGACAGAATCAATTGCATATCATCGGCCGGCGGGGCGGTTACCATGCGAATTCTCCCAGCCGGCGCCAGGGAACACCGATGAAGCGCTCCGCGGTCGTCTCGTCGTGATACTGCCGAGTTTCCAACGTGCGCTCGTGGCCACCGTCTACACGCCAGATCATGCGTTCGTCGCCCCGACGGGACGAAACCGTCAGACCCGTGAGCATGTCCGCGGTCACTTGCGGATCGGTCGGCGAGACGACCAGCGAGTTGCCCTCGCGGTGAACCTCGATTCGTTGCGACATCCACAGATAGCGCAACAGTCGTCCCACGCCAGCGACCAAACAACGGCCCTCGTGATAAACCTGCGACAGATACTCGAGAACACGGCGTCCTTCGGCACAGAAGAACGGCGCCTTGTTCGCCTCGAACTCGGCGGGGCCGGTGCGCTGCCAGCAGCCGAGATGCTGGTAATAGAAACACGCCTTCTGGTTCGCGATCACTTCGTCGATGTCCTCACGCTTAATCTGCTCAGGCAAGTGACACGCGACCGCCGGCTTACCCGGCAAGCCACGATAGCGTTTGAACAAAGTCAATGGCGTGCCATCGCGGGCCGTTTCTTCGTAGAGCAATCCTTGATTGTCGGTCGGCGCTGGCTGCAGCCCATCATCGACCCAATGGTAGCGCACGCCCGTCTGACGTAGCAAATCGAGATGGTACGACGGGTGCTCGGGATTGTCGCCCTGTTGGTAACGATGCAGATGGGCGTGCCCTAGGTTCTGATAATTCTGATCCGAACCGTGGTTGCTCCACACGTCGAATTTCAGCCCATAGCGTTGGCACTCGTCGGCCACGCGTACGGCCAGCGAGCGCTGGAAGCTGCCGTCGTCGAAATCGCCGTAGGCGTGAATCGTGTCGAGATATCCCGCCTGATTCAACTCGCGCATCACCGGAGCATACGGATGCAACTCGCCCTCGCGCGAGTTGAAATAACTGAACGACGAGTGACAGAGCGCGTGTGTCGCGTAGAAAAACGCACTGCTTGAGGTCTCCAAGTCAAACCCGCGGCGCGTGTTGAGCAGGCGATACAGATCGAGGAAAGCATCCCACGACAAGAATTCGCAGTCGTTCGAGATCGACACCGCGCCGCGATATGGGAACGGAAATCGTCGCACCACGGGCAGCTCGTCGATCGCCGCCATCGCGGCTTCACGTTGCGGCGTAATCACGCGTACACCGCCCGATCCCGACCAACGCGATGGCGTGTCGCAAACCTTCGAGAGGATCAATCGATCTCGGCGAACGATCGAGAATTTGCGGCAACGTGGCAAGTAGTCGTGATACTCGTTCACCGTGGGAACGTCGGGATAGGGCTCAATGCCGACGCTCAGATAATAGGTTCCCGAGTTGAACGTAAGCCGATCGAGTTCCAATCGCACGGTACCGCGACCCGGCGTGACATGGCACTGCGCTTCGCTCGCTTCGTATGCGCGGTTCAAATGGCACTGGCTGGTGGCGGTCCAGACGCAAATGCCGTCCAGACGGTAAATCGCCACGTAAAAATTAGCGGTATCGCTGGAAATGATCGACTCGATATCGAGCTCGACGCTCAGCGGCGTGCCATGCACAAACACCGACTCGTCCAGCTGCGTGCCAATCAGACGCACGTCGGCGACCCGAATCTTCTCGTCACCCATCCGCGTGTCTTGGGCGACAGCCTTGTTGGCCAATTTGTACATGTCGATTTCATAGGCTTTGGCGACTTCTTCCGAACCACCATCGGCATGGGTCTTGCCATCTTTGAGCCAAATGGCGCGTTGGGCAAAACGCGTGATCAGGTTCGTGTTGTGACTGACGAGCAGCACCGTGCAACCGCTGTGGATGATTTGCTCCATCCGCTGGATGCATTTCTCCACAAACGCGGCGTCCCCTGCGGCGAGCGCTTCGTCGACGATGAAAATGTCGGGCTCGACACTGATCGCGGTCGAGAACGTCAGCCGGGCCTGCATGCCACTGGAGTACGTCTTGAACGGCTGATCGATCACGTGCCGCAACTCGCTAAAGTCGATGATCGATTCGACTTTGCGATCGATTTCCTCGCGGGTCATGCCCAGGCACATGCCGCCCATGTAGATATTCTCGCGGCCGGTGTACTCGGGATGAAACCCGGTGCCGAGCTCAAGAATGGCCGAGACTTTGCCGTTGATCTCGACGTTGCCCACGGTCTTGTCGAGCGTTCCGGCCAGGATCTTGAGCAGCGTGCTCTTGCCCGCGCCGTTGCGACCGATCAGACCAACGACTTCGCCGCGCATGACATCGAACGAGATATCGGTCAGCGCATGAAACTCGGTGTGCCGCGGCTTGCGAGTTGCCAGCTCCCAAAACATGTCGGCCGGTTTGCGATAGACTTTGTAAGTCTTCGACAGATTCTGTACACGGAGCGCAATGTGATCGGGCAAGCTCATGAACGACATCCTTGTCGACAATGCCGAGCGCGAACGCTAGCTCAGCCAGCCCGTCGTTATAGAAGGAATCGTCACAGAGCGTAAAGGTCACTTGTTGACCGATTAGCCAGCATGCTAGCTCGCATGTCCGCCCGGCTCATTTGAGTAGTGAAACCGCTTGTCGATGTGTGCCATGTCCACGTCTTCGTGGACATGCGTTTTCCTCAAGAAACATGCCCACGCGGACGTGGGCATGGCACAACATTCCATCGAAAGGCATCACTATCCTCATTCGACCACGGTCAACAACATGCAAGCAAACGTGAACCGCGAGCTTTCGGGCACGACGCACAGCACTTGCTGTCCCGGCTGCAAGTTGCCCGACTGGTACAGCTCGTCGAGCATGATGTAGATCGACGCCGAGCCGGTGTTGCCTTTGTACCGCAGATTGGTGAACCAACGGTCGAGCGGCACGCGGAAGCCGTCAAGCTGCATTTGCTCGAAGATCGGCTGTTGAAAGAAATATGACGACAAGTGCGGCAGCAAGAACGCGACCCGCTCGTAGTCGACCTCGTGACGTTTGACGCAGTCGACAAAGAATCGGCCCGCCACCTTCACGATATGCTCGCCGAGCACTTTCACATCTTGCGACAGGTTGAAGTAGCCGCGTTTGATCGTCTCTTCGATCCCGCCGCGCTCGCTGCGATAACCCTTGAGCGAGCCGTCGGGCTCTTTGACCGCACCAAAGTACATGCAGGTTTCGAGCTCATTCGCGAACGACTTCATCTCGAGCCACTCGATACGCAGGTTCAAGTTGCCTGGCCGCGGGGCCGGTTCCACGAGCGCCGCGCCGGCACCGTCGGAGAGCATGAACCGCAGGAACTTTTGACTAAAGCCAATATACGCGTGGGTTGTGACACCGTTCTCGGTCCGATGCTCGTACTGCGACGAGTGCAGCGACAGCGACGCGAGTTCCGAGCCGGTGGCAATCGCTCGCTTGGCACTACCGGCCAGCACGCTGTTCACCGCGTACCGCAGAGCATTCATGCTGGAACAGCAAACTCCGGCGAACGACGCGACCTCGCACGGAGCATTCTTCAGCAGGCCATGCACCATCGCGGCATGCCCGGGAATGATCTGGTCGGGCGACGACGTGCCACACGCAATCAGATCGATCTCATCCTTGGCCATGCCGGCCGAGTCGAGCAACTGTTGGATCGCGGCGACGGTGAGTTCCGTGTTGGTGTGCGTTTGCGCGCCGGTCTCGGGATCGATTGCGTAATAGCGCCACTTGATACCGTTGCGTTCGAGGATCGTGTCGCGCACGGTCTCCGACGCTCTGCCCACGACGCCCAACACTTGTTCGATCTTTTGATTCGGAACCGGCGCGTTTGGCAGAAAGGTACCAAAGCGGGTGATATACGCAGGCATTCAGTTCTCCAGTCCCGCCGTGTTAACCATCAAGCTCGTAAACAACACTTATTCCGCAGTCGTCATCGCGTTCGTTTGGGCCGTTGCCAGCCGAGCGCCGATCAACAGCCAACCGTTCTCGGCACGCAACTCACTCACATCGAGCTCGCCTAGCTTGGCGAGCGAACCCATCGCGGGCAAACGACCGAGTGACATTTCATCGACGAACAACGCCGAAAACTTGCGGCGCAAGAACGATTTAAATCCGATCAACGTGGAAGTCAATCGGGCTCGTTCGATGAAATCGACGCTCACATCACCCTCACGAACCAGTTTTCGGCCCGAATCGGTCAGACGATACGTCGCCGTGATCTCGACCAGATCGGGGATACTCTGGTCGCCGCGACGAAACGACTCGCCACGCAGCGCCAGCTTGAGTTGCCCCGCCTCGAACTTGGCATGAATCGGGAGCCGACGTGCGTACGTCATCGACCATGGCTCGCTGTCAGGCCCCGGCTTGAGTTCGTCGGGCACATTCACTTGTGCATCGTGCAGTTGCTGCTCGGCCAGTTTGTCGTTCAACTCGACGCCGCCGAGAAACGCCTCGCCCAAGTTGATGATCGACGACTCGTGCAGCCGCAGGGCAAAATCGTGCTCGTTCGACAGTTCCGGGGGCGGAGCGCCGGCGGCGAGCTGATCGCGCCGCGCGAATTGCAACTGCATCTGGGCCTGATCGCGACGGCTGTTGAAGTGCAATTCCGGCCGTTGATCGCCGCGTCGCAGCAACGGGTCGATCAAGTTCGCCTGAAACTGCGCGTTGGTCTCGGCGATCTGCCGCGCGGCTTTGTCGTCCATCCGCTCGGCGGTCTTCACCTGAGCGTGTTGGGCACCGATCGCCTCGGCCGTCGACTTTTGTCGCGCCGATTGTCGCCAAGCAATCCGCTCGACGATCCGCCGCTTCGTGGCGATGCAGTTGATCGACGTGTTCGTCGGACAACAGGCCCAGGCGGGCAAACCGGTCATCCCGTGAGCCGTCATCCGCATTGGCTTGTGAGCCTCGATCGCCGTCATCCCGGTGACATACAACGTGACCGGGTGTTTGAAGCCGACGCTGTTCGACGCCGCCCGGGCGTTTATCAGCACCTCGAACGACGCGGCCGTCGGGTCCTCGCAGAACGCAATGGTCGTGTGTCCGCGCACGTGTACGGTGCCGTTGATGCACACGCCCAAGATCACATCGCTAAGCGGTTCGACCTTGTCGATCGGTTCCGACATAGCGAGCGAGGCCAAACGAGCGGAGATCGCGGCGGTCAGATTCGGCTGCGTGAAATGTTGTCGCACGGCGGCGACGAGTTCGGGTGCCTGCTGTCGCTCGGCGAGCCAACGCATCGCGGCAAAGGCGGCGAACCGTTCGTCGGCAGTTGCGGTTTGCTCGACGAGCTTCGGCCAAGTAAGGCGGAGCGTCTCGATGTGCGTCGCAAAGGTGTCGGCCGTGTCGGTCTCGGCGGCTGCGGCGGCGAGGTGTGCGTATTGCTCAAACGCCAGCCGGGCCGCGCGGAACTGCGGTTGCTCGAGGCCCGTGTGATCGGCGGTCCAGCGGCGTGTCCAATCAGCGAGCGCCTCGCGCGCCGGCGCGGTGTCGCTCCGGCTGGCCTCGGTGAGCGCGTCCCAGGCGAGATACTCTTTCCAGGCGGCGGCGTTGTCGGGACCGCTGGCCAGCAGATAGTCGTCGAGCCGCGTCAAGGCGACGAGCCACTGCTGCTTGGCACGCGTCACGACCTCGGGCGTCAGCGGCGCGAACTGAGCCGCGGGCAGCTCGCTTTTGGCCGGGGCCACATTCGGCTGAATGACGGTCGACGGCGGGGCGGCGAACGCCCCACTCAAACCGACGCCGAACGAGCATAGCACGGCCCCGAGCGTCATTCTGGCGGCGAACTCAAGCATCGCGGCGTTCCTGATCCGACGGCGGATCACCACGGTTCGCTCAACGGCGATCGCTTCCGATCGAACACCCCCGAGCGGGGAGAGACGGCCGATGCCTCAAGTTGCACGGCTATTCAAAGTTAGCACTATCACTACCCAGAACGGGGCAGCAATTCAAGCGAGGGTCGCCGATCTCGTCCGGATTGGTACGAATAATCGGTCTGACACCAAAGTATCGATCATGCTCCGCGCGATCTGCCTCACCGAAGAGCAACAAATGCCACGAGAACGTGCTGTCTTCCGTGGGACGGGTCTCCAGTCCCGTCCAAGTCCTTTCAAGAATTATGGACCGGCGAGCGGACCCGTCCCTTCAGATAGCATCGTCTCACTCACATCGTTTCAGCACCGCCAGAAACTCGCTCTTCAGCGCCGCGCCTCCCAACTCGGGATGTAAGATTTGCGTTAGCTCGATGATTTGCTTCGCTCGGTCCTTCCGGCCCAAGGCGAGATGCCCCTGCGCGAGTCGCAACTTGGTCCGGAACCAACGCTCGCTGCCGGGCTTGGAGCGGCGTTCGATCTCGCGCCATTTCGTGAGTGCTAACTCTTGATCGGCTGCGGTCGTGCCGGTCGACAGCGTCGCCGCGTACGCTTCTTGCACCGCCGCTTGTTGCGGATTGGCCACGCTCAACGCGGCCAGCAGCTTCAATGCCTCATCACGTCTGCCGACTGCGGCCAGCGCTTGACCCTGGGCCAGATCGTAACGCCGCTGCTGATCGGCCGAGAGCGGCGGCTCGGCGGGCTTGCTGCGAGCGACGTCGAGCGTCAACTGCCCAATCGCCGCGCGATGCTCAGGTCGTGCGATCTGTGCTTGCTGCTGGAGCGCTTCGAGCAGTGACACGAGCCGTTCGGGATCGGCGCCGGTGATCTGACCGGCGCTGTCGAGCGCGGCGTCGATTTTGCCCGTGGCGACTTGGGCTTGAATGGCGAGCAACCGGGCCTGCGTGATCCACTCAGGCGGCGCACCCTCGGCTTGAGCGAGCGCCGCGGTAAGCAGTTGTTCGACCCGATCGGCGCGGCCGGTCGAGTAATCGAGCCAGATGCGAGCGGCACTAACCGCCGACACGCGATCGCTTGGACTCCACTTCTCGGGCCAACGTCCCAAGCCCCGGGTGATCGCTTGCTCGAAGAACGTCGCGGCGGTGGTGGCCAGCGTCTCGGTCGGTTGCTGTTGTTTGCGCAACTCGTCGAGCCACGCCAGATAGCTACGCGTCAGGGCTACCAACGTAGGCTCATAGAGCGGGCCAGCCGCGCTGATCGCGCGATAGGCGTCGACCGCGGCGGACCACGCGCGGCGTCCCTCGCACAGTTGCCCCAGCCACGACCGGGCCTGATCGCTGGTCGCACCGCGCGGCCATTTCATCAAGTGCTCGGCGATCAACTGCTCGTACGTTGTCGTTTGCTCGGCGCTCGGTTGCGGATAGGCCTTGGCCGTGTTCCAAATCGCGGCGAGGTGTGCTTCACGCGCCTTGTTGAGTTCCGGAGCGAGGTCGGCCGCACGGTGAAAGCGACTCGCGGCGAGGACATGATTGCCGCGGCTTTGCTCGATGGCGGCGGCGGTGAACGCGGCGTCGAGCGCACGTTGCGGTTGCTGATTGGCCACGGCTCGCTTGGCGAGTTCGTCGTAGGTATTCAACGCCTGCTCGATCTGCCCGCCGCGATAAAAACTCTCGGCTGATCGCAGCAGCACGTCCAAGTCGCCGACCCCCGGCGCGACGGCGATGTGCGCGGCCAACAGCATCTCGGCTCGCCGCGACCAGTACGGACCATGTCGCGCATCGATCTGCCGGATCTGATCGACGGCCGCTTGTTGCCGCGACTTCATTTCATCTTCACGCTGGGCATCTGAGGCCGCTCGCCACGCCGCGACATTCGCCTCGAGCACGGCATAGTCCCAATCGGCTGACGACGCCTCGGGCGGAACTTCGGCTTGTGCCAACTCAATCGCGTCGGTTGCCCGATTCGCGTCGAGCAACAGGCGAATGGTCTCGGCACGTGCTTGCAACACGACGTTCGCCGACGGCTTGAGTTCATCGAGAGCCGCGATCCGCCGGGCTGCGGTCTGTCGATCGCCCGCCAAGCGGAGGCAGGCCATCTCTTCGACCCGACTCGTGAAGCAAACGGGATCAGTGGGATCCAAACCGACCAGCGGACCCAGCACCTCGATGGCTCGGGTCAACGCCGCGATTCGATCCGGCGACCCGACCGGGTAGCTTTCGCCTTGTTGCCGCAACGCCCGGGCCCGATGCAGAGCGACGTGCTTCTGCAACTGCAGCAACTCGTCGGCCGAGAGCAGGTCAGGACTCGCGGCACGTTGCAGATTGCGGGTGCGGAGTTGTTCGTCGATCGTTTTCGACACGAGATCGAACCGCTCGACCGATTGCCGCAAGAGTGCTCGGGCCGCATCGTATTGCGTCGGCGACGAGACGCCCAACTCCGCCTCTTGTCGGGCAAACTGTCCTTGGGCCAGCTTGACGATCGCGGCTTGAGCCTGCACCAGCGGCAGTCGCGGGTGTTGCGGCTGGGTGCGCGCGAATTGCTCGACGACCTCGTCGGCCTGTTTCCACAGCGGGGCCCGTTGGTCCGGCGCGGCGTTGAGTGCATGTTCGACCAACGTGCGGGAAAACTCGACGGTCAGCTCACCCTGCACGATCGGGGGCAGATCGGCGCGGGCGAGTTGCTCACGACAGAATTGCTCGGCGAGCGCGAACAGGCGTCGCGTGCGCAGACCGTCGAGAAAGGACTGCTCAAGCGAGTTCGCCGCCGCGATCTGCGCCAGGCAGCAGACGCCCGCGAGAATGATCCAACGCAAGCAACGCATTCCGTGCGTAACGACAAATTCGGCGAGATTCGCATCCATACGAGTGGTTATATCACGTCGCGGAAATTTCAGCACGTTGGGCACGCGTCTCGCGTGCCGGCGGTATCCATGCCGATTGAAACCTTTTGCAGGCAACATGGTTTAGCCCCCGATGAACACATCGGGGGCTCGCAGCGCGAGCGACGTTGTACTTCGTACTTCGGGTGCCACCCGTGTTGGCGCGAAACCGCAAGCGAAGGACGGACTCCGCACGGCTGGCTGCTCAAGGCACGTGATGCGCGTGCCCGACGGGTTGCAGCGTGCAGAACGCTCGCATTAACGCTGCGTTCTTCTTCCATAGGTGTACCTCGCCATGCTGGACCGGTTCGTCCCGGCGATTCTGACACAAAAATCTGCCCGGCGTGCATTTTCATCGAAGAATCTCCCGCAGTTCACCGCATTCCGAGCCGTTTTTGCACGCAAACTGGCACCGGTTCTTGATGACGCTGACATCGTTCATCCGAGCGGCGGCAACTCGTATCCCGCGCGTCGCGGTCGGGTCAGTGCGCTATCGGCCTGAGCGTCGTCGATGAATGCTTCGCGAGTCTCGTTCCACTTCAAGGGGCGATTCAACTCGCGGGCGAGATTGGCCAAGTGACAGACCGTGACGGTGCGGTGTCCGGCTTCGACCGGAGCGTTGAGCGGCGCGCCGGTGCGAATGGCGTCGAGCCAGTTCTCCAAGTGAGGACGTGCGACATGACCGCTCCCTTTCCATTTGTCGAATGCGGCGGCGTTAGGACGATTGACGATCAGATCCGGCGGATCGGTCTCGAAGTAGTTGCGCCGCATCTTCAGCACCCCTTTCTCACCATGAAAGACGACGAAGTCGGGACCGTGGGCGAACTGCAACTCAACGCCGTCGGCGTACTTCATCGTCACGGGCCAAAAGCGACGATCGGACGCATCACCGACCGGACCGGGCGTCTTGTCTTTCCACAACGCGGCCAGCGCGGTGAGCGACTCGGGCTGGGACGCTTGCACTTCGACCGGGCCGGTATGATCGCGACCGAGCGCGAGCTGCACCATGTCGACCGAGTGCGCTCCCCAGTTGGTCATCAGATGGCCCGAGTAGTCGCGAAACAAATCCCAGCCACGCCACAACAGGCTGCCGACTTTGAAATCCTCCTTCATCCATAACTGACGATGATGCGGCCGCAGTGGCGTCGGACCGCAGAATAGGTCAAAGTCGACGCCGCCGATCTCGGGCTCGGCCGCGAGTGAGGGAACCGGCAAAGGGCCGGGATAAGACGGCAACACGACTCGCGAAATCTTGCCTAGACCGCCGTTGCGAATGAAGTCGCACGCGAAACGGTTGATTTCCATCGTGCGTTGTTGGCTGCCCACTTGCAGCATACGGCCCGTGCGTTTCACCAAGTCGACGAGCAACCGGCCTTCACGAATGCAAACGGACAACGGCTTCTCGAGATACACGTCCAGCCCAGCCTGCAGCGCGAGCATCGCCGGCAACGTGTGCTGATGGTCGGGCGTGGCGATGATGACGGCGTCGAGTTTCTCACGATCGAGAAGACGGCGATAATCTTGATAGACCGCACACTTCGCCGCGTCGCGGTCTTTGAATGGTTGCAAGACCGCGGCGAATGGCCCTTGCGGTTCGAGCGTGCTGCTCGTGCGGAGCGCGGCACAATCGCAGATCGCGGTGACGCGGACCGACTCGGGCAGATTGCCAATCAGATACTTTCCGCGCACGCCGGTGCCAATCACCGCCACGCGCACGATGTTGCTCGCGGACCGGGTCGGTTCGGCCTGCGCCATGGTGGCCCCAGCCGTCATCAATCCCACGGCGCTCAGAAACTTGCGACGCGGTAATCTCATAGCGACAACACCTCACGGGCATACTTCAAACTAGCGGCGACATTGGCGTCTTCGAGTTCGACCTGCTCGTCGACCGACAACGTACTAACTTGCTGCACGGTTTTAGTTTCATGCGCACGAATGAAGCGGAGCGTGCGGGCCAAATCGGCACCTGCCACCTGCGGCATTGTTGCCCAAAAGCGGTCGGTCAAACAAGGGACCTGCAAGGCGTCGCGCGTGATGAGTTCGAGCGCCATGCGGATCTTCGGTTGAGCCCGCTTCAGGATCGCAACCATGCGTTGCAGATCGAAGCTTCCTTGGCCGAGAGGAATGTCGCCCAGCAGAAAACCATCGGCGTACTCACTCAGTGCTTGGTCCTTGAGATGAACGGTGAAGGCATACGGTGCCAACGCCTCGATCGCTCCGTACGGATCATCGAGCAGCGCGAAACTATTGCCGGTGTCGACCGTAGCGCCGATGAACTCGCAACTCAGGCGTTTGTAGAGCGCGAGCCGCTCGTCGATCCGCTGGTCCTTATGATTCTCGACCGCCAGCCGCACGCGGTGCTTGGTGACAATCGGCGCGGCCAGTTCGAGCATGCGGACCGCGATCGCTTCCGCTTCGCGGACTTCGGCGAGCGACTTGAACTGCTCGTAGCGTCGCCCGGGCATCACGACGGTGCGCACCGCCTGCACGCCCACTTCCGCCGCGGTGCGAATCTCGGCCTCGAATCGCGCGAGGTCGGCTGTGTCCTTCGGCGGCTGTACGATGCCATCGATAAACAACTGGTGCTGATCGGCAAAGTCGCGCAGCGCTTTCACGCGCGGTGTCTCAAGCACGCCGAGCGACGCCTGCATTCCGCCCGCTCCGATGCGGTGACAGTGCTGGAGAAACGTCAGCGGCTCGAACAGATCGACCGACGGTTCGCGGCGTTGCATCCATTTGCGGCGGATGGCACAGTTGTAGGTGACCAAGCCCAGGCCCGTGCGCGGTCGCGGTTCGGTGGCTGCGACAACTGAGCCGATGGTCGAGGTAGCAATCGCACCCAGAACGGCACGGCGCGTAATCGTGGAATGCGTTTCCAGGCTAACGCTCGTCATAGTGTTATCTCTTGGTGTAATGCCACAACTGGTGCGATCACGGAGTCTTCTTAAGAATCTTGGACGGCGTGGCGATGAAGCTGTCGTCGTCGTGCTTGCCGTACTTCGCGCGGCGATCGCGTTCGTGGAGATCGGTGTTGGCAAACGTCCCTTCACGAACCGGTTGATGAGCTTTCGCTGCTAACTCGGTTAACCGTTTGAGCGGTTCAGGGTGCGTCGCCGCGACGTTGTTTGCTTCGCTGGGATCGCTCGCCAAGTCGTAGAGTTCCCATCGGTCCGACTTCGCGGGCTTCACCGCGCGCCACGTTCCCTGTCGAATGGCGGTCCAGCCGTTGATCTCCCAGTACAAATAGTCATGCTGCGGCTGCTCGCGTCCTGCTGCTTTGGGGCCGAGCAACGTGGGCAAGATCGAGAGCCCGTCGACATCGGCCGGGGCCTTCGCGCCACAGACTTCGGCAATCGTCGGCAGCACGTCGGGAAAGTAGCTCAAGCGTTCGCTGTGAGAATTCGCGGCGATCTTGCCCGGCCAACGGGCGACGAACGGAACCCGCAAGCCCCCTTCGTAGAGTTCGCCTTTCTTGCCACGCCATTCGACGCCCGTCGTCGGATGCTTGTTGGCCGAGTGGACGCCGCGCGGATGTTTGTCCGACACGAAGTAGTCCGCGCCGCCGTTGTCACCGCTAAAGCAGATCAGTGTCTCTCGTTCGATGCCGAGTTCCTGAACCAGTTTCATAACCTCGCCGACTTGTCGATCGAGCATCGTGACCATCGCGGCATAGCAACGGGCATCGAGCGGCCAAGCAGCATCCTGATACAACGCCACGGCCGGATCATTGTCGGGAATCTGAAACGAGCCATGCGGCGGCGTGTACGGAAGATAAGCAAAGAAGGGCCGCTTGGCTTGTGCTTGTTCGCGGATGAATTTCAGCGCCGCTTCATGAATGACATATTGAGAATACGTCTTGCCGTCGGCGCTGCCGTTGTTCCCCGCGAGCGGAACCTCGTTGCTGTTGCGAATCAGATAGGGTGGATAGTACGTGTGGGCGTGCACTTGATCGTAGTAGCCGAGAAACACGTCGAAGCCATGCTTCTCGGGAACGCCGGTCGAGCCGCGGCCGCCACAGCCCCACTTGCCGAACCCGCCGGTCGCGTAACCCAACGGCTTGAGCATCGCCGCGATCGTCGTTTCATCCGCACGCAACGGCGTGCCGCCGCCATTGGCACGCACCGAGGCATGCCCGCCATGCTTGCCGGTCAACAGACAACAACGAGTCGGCGCACAGACCGACGAGCCCGCAAACATGTTCGTGAACTGCATCCCTTCCACCGCCAGTCGATCAAGATTCGGCGTGCGAATCGTGCGGCCACCCATGAAGCCCGGTTCGTAATAGCCGAGCTCGTCCGCCATGATGTAGATCACGCTGGTCTTCTCGGCTGCGGAGATCGTGTTGGTCGACATGGTGAGCAAGACCAACGTCATCGCCAGCGAAAGCAATATCTTCATGGGCATTACCTAGAATGGCTGAGAAACAAAGCTCGAACGGATTTATTCGAGCGTCGAGATCAGGTCTTGTAAACCAATGGGGGGCTACGCGATCGTTAATTTCTTCCTGCCGGCCCGACAAAACCGAAGGCACCGTCGCGCAGACCTTGGGCACCACCTTTGATCTCGAGTGGCTGGTAGGCGTGAACTTCCTGCCATGATTGGCCGCCGTCGGTGCTGCGCTGGATGTTGAAACGCTGCGCGTGAATGCTGATGAGCGTGCCTTTGTCGCTGGCGATCACTTGGCCTTCCGGGACCGCCGCGGGGAGATCGCGCCAGGTCTTGCCATCGCTGCTGGTCCGGGATTTCTTGCCGCAAAGCCAGAATTCGCCGTTCACCACACTGAGCGTGGCGCGCTGCGTGCCGGTGGCGTGAGGGCCGTCCCAAGTCTCGCCGGCATCGGCGCTCGTCCATGTGTTCGCGGCCTGAGTGTCGGTCATGACGAGCAGCTTGTCATTGCACTTTAGCGTGCCGCGCCCGGTGGAGGCGTCGAGACCTTTTGGCGCGAGCCATTGCCAAGTCTGGCCTTGGTCATCGCTGGCGAAGAGGTGCCCGAACTTGGGGCCCGAGTTGCCGCGGTTGTCGCCGAGTGCCAGAAATCGTCCGCTGGCGTCGCCGCAATACACTGTGCCAATGTGATGCGTGCTCAATTTGCCGCGTGGATCGTTCTTGAACGCGCCCCACATGCCAAACGACTTGAAGGATTTGCCAAGGTCCGCCGTGGCACTGAACGTCATGTAGCCGCCGGAGACGAACACGCCTTTGCCGCCCGCGAGGCCCCAAGTGAAGCCGGTCATTACGCGAGGGTCCCCCTTGCCATCGCGCTGTTGCGATGCGCCACTGGTGAGATGTCGCCAGTTCACGCCGTCATCGGACGCGAGATAGATCGTCGGCCCACCCCAGCCGACCGGCACGGCAAAGACGCCGTTGGTGTAGGCGACCGACTTTGTGGCCCAGGGGCCGTGATCGGCGCCCGGCGCGGCAAAGAACGCTTGCTTCCATGTCTGGCCATCGTCCTTCGACACGATAATCCGTGCGCCGTGCCCGACGACAACGAATGCACCTACCTTCGGATTCGGCTGGAAGTCGCCGCCGAGCGGGATCGCGTTGCGAATCTTGGCGTCTGCGGGAGAGTCTTCGGCAGCGAAGGCGTTAACCGTGGCAAAGACGATCAGACTGAGGACGAGCGTGTGCGTGAGTGACTTCATAAGCTGGTGGCCGAACGAGAATGATTGGCGGGGGGCGAAGCAAATCTTGTGGCGGTGCATCAGGCCAGGTTGAGGCCCGACAGCGTGCCGGTCGAGGTGCCGAAGGATTGGTCCTCAAAGCCGAGTTGATGCAGCACGTTGACATACAAACTGCTCGGCGGCTCTTCGTAATAGAGAAATTGGGGCGAGACGAGCATCGTGGCGAGCATGCTACGCAGCGACTCGTCGGGCGTCATCGTTTTGGTGAACGTCTCGTACAGCCCATGGTACTTCGCCACCATCTTGTCGTCGATCGGGCGACGAAAGAGCTTCGGCCCAAGATGCGCCGCGATCGCCGTGGCCTTCTCGGGCGTGGGCTGAGTGGGATCGATGTCGCCAAACAATGTGCGATGTCCTTTGGGCGGCCAGCTTTCGTAGATCGGGCCCTCGATACTGAACGAGCGGATGGCGACAAAGGGTCCCGGTTGATCGATCATCGTCCGGCCTTGCGAATGCGGCGCACCGTCGATCATCCGAAACAGCACTCGATCGCCAGGCTCCAAATAATACATGGCCTCGACTTCGCGCGGCTGATCGTCGGTAAACGTGAAGACGTCTTCCGCTTACGGCAACAAACCCGCGAACGGCTTCTCGGCGGTGAACTTCAACCGGACGGGCTTGCCATCGTTCTTCAGAGCATACGCCACGGCTTTCACCTTGCGCGTGTTGGCATGTTCCTGCGGTGTGAGGTTGTCAAAGTTCGCCAGCCGGTTCGCGAGGTTCTTTTGGGTAAGCTCGATCGCACGGCGATTTGCTTCATGCAGTGTGAGCGTTTTGCTCATCGTTTGCGGTCGTTGCGGCGGCGCGATGGCACGGGCCAAGATGAAGTCGGCGGCCTTCATGTATTCCTGCATCTGCGCCGACGAGAGCATCAACGTCCCGCCGTTGTTGTCAAAACCGTGTTCGCGCAGATCCTCGGGAAACCCGCCGCGAAGTTGCCATGCACGTCGAACAGATCGGCGATCGTGTTCTCATATTCCATGCGGTTCAGCCGCCAGCAAAGGCTTATCAATTGGAGCACGAGAGACGTGTGCCTAGAGTTTACTGCCGCTCGAACAAGGCGTGACGCAATTCGTCTTTGAACGATTGGCTCGCTTCCATCGCGTCGTGAAAGTCTTGCTTGCCGAGAACGTACATCTCCATCGGCTCGAGCGACCGGACCGTGGCGCTCCGCGGCGCGCCGGTGAGCAATGCCCCCTCGCCGAAGAAGTCGCCGGCACCGAGCTCGGCCATCCGCCGCACGCCGTTGGCATCTTCGATCAACACCTCGGCCCGGCCCGAGCGAATGATGTAGAACTTGTCGCCCGGGTCGCCTTGGCGGATCACCGGCACCTCGCCGAGTTGCTTCTCGACTTCGACACGATCGGCCACGCTCGACAGATTGGCCGGCGTCATGTTCTTGAACGGCGTGCAACAGCGGAGGAACTCGCACACCGCCGCCGCGGCGCTGACCACCACGTCCGAGATGATCCGCCCGTCAACCATGTTCACGATCCGGTCGGCCACATCGAGAATGCGGTTATCGTGCGTGACCATCAAAATCGTGCAGCCGTTCTCTTTGGCGAACTTCTTGAACAGATCGACGACATCGCGGCCCGTCTGCTTGTCGAGCGCGGCGGTCGGCTCGTCGGCCAGGATAATGCTCGGGCGGTTGACCAGCGCTCGGGCGATGGCGACGCGTTGCCGCTGACCGCCGGACAGCTTTTGCGGCTTGTAGTTCAAGCGATGTCCGAGGCCGAGCTGTGTAAGAATCTCGGCGGCCTTGTCGTTCATCTTGCGGTTGTTGGTCTCGCGTAGTTCGAGCGCCATCCGCACGTTTTGCATCGCGGTGAGCGACGAGAACAGGTTGTGCTGTTGAAAGATGAAACCGATGTTGCGACGGGTCTCGGTAAGCTGACGCTGCGACAGTCCGTGGAGTTGTCGCCCGTTCACCTCGAGGCTGCCGTCCTGAATGCTGCGTAGACCGCCGATCAACGTGAGGAGCGTCGTTTTGCCCGAGCCCGAGGGACCGGTCATGATCACCGTTTCGCCGCGAGTCAGTTCGAGATCGTTGTCGAACAGCACTTGCTTGGCGAGTTCGCCTTGGCCGAAGCTGTGGTTTAGCTTGCGGATGCGCACGGAGATGGAATCGTCGGGGCCGGGGGCCTCGCGGGTGGCGCGGACCACGTGGTGATCGCGGGACGACGGCGGATTGGTGATGCTCATTTGAATAGCTCGGCCGGGTCAGTCGCCAAGAGGCCACGAATCGTAAAACAGCCGGAGAGTCCACACATGCCAATCGTCATGCCGAGCACGAGCAGCGCTCGCGCCGCGGTCAGGATCATCGGCAGTCCGGTGGCGGCGTTCAGATAATGATACAGCCCGAGGCTACTGACAAAGCCGGGCAAAAATCCCAGGCCCGCGATGATCAACGCCTCGGTCAGCACGACCGACACGAAAAACGTCGGTTGATAGCCCATCGCCTTAAGCGTGGCGTACTCGGGCAGGTGGTCGGCGATATCGGCATACAAGATCTGGTAGCAGATCACGACCCCGACGAAGAAGCCGAGCGCGACGCCGAAGCCAAAGATGTAGCCGATCGGCGTGGCCGTTTGCCAGAAGTGCTGCTCTTGAGCGACGAACTCGTCTTTGGTGAGGATCGCGGTGTCGCTTTCGAGCCGGGCTCGCAGCTCACGACGCACGGTTTCGAGATCGCTGCCCGGGGCGAGCTTCACGAGGCCGAGATCCACGCTTGAGAGCGCATCGTCTTGCGCCAGCGGCGGAAAGAAGAGTTGGCGATACAGCAGATCGCTCATCAGCAGATTGCCGTCGCTGATGAAATCGGTTCCCATGTCGTAGGTACCGACCACTTCGACCTGTTCATCCGACAAGGTCGAGCTCGTGCCGCGCTGCGGAAAGCCGTACTGCTTTTTCGAGCGGCGGTCGAACATGATCCGCGAACCCTGCAACAGCTCGTCGGCATGCTCGCGGAGTTCGGGCAAGTTGAGCACCGGGTTCCGCGGGTCGAACGCATACACGGCGATCGGCGCGGCCTCGCCGGTCTGCGGATTGCGCCAACTCGCCCGCATGTACAGGATGTAGAACGGCCACACGGCCTCGACGCCCGGGCAACCGCGGGCCGAGACGAGTCGTTGCGACGGAATGAGTTCCTTGGCCGACATCGTGTTCTTCGCCGGGCTGAGCAAGATCAGATCGGCGTTCAAGACTCGCGGCAGTTGCAAGGTGCTGTCGAACAGCGCGCCGCGAAAGCCGAGCTGCATGAACATCAGCATCACGGCAAAGCCGGTCCCCGCGATGGCCAGCAACAGCCGTTTCGGGTCGTGAATCAGGTTCAGCCAGGCGAGCGGCGTACGCGATTTGGTCAGCGGCATGACGGGGTCCTCAGAACAAATCGGCCGGGTCAGCGGTCGCGACTTTACGCAATGCCAACACGGCCGAGATCATGCACATGGCCAAGCTCAACGCGAACACCGAGCCCGCGATCGTCGGCGTCAAATCCATCGGCAGATGGGCTTGCCGCTCAGTGAACTCATACAAACACCACGAGATAATCGCCGCGGGAATGAACCCGCCGATGGCCAAGACCATTGCCTGGCCGACAACACTCATCGTCAGATAGTTCGTCGTGTAACCCATCGCCTTGAGCGTGGCGAACTCGGGGAGCCGGTTGCCCACGTCGCTCGACATGACTTGGTACACAATCCCGGTGCCGACGAGCGCGGCGATCAACACGCCGAGCAAGAAAATCGTGCCGACCGAGGTCTTCGTGCGCCAGAAATATTCCTCGTCGACGAGGGTTTGCTGCCGCGTGCGGATCATCACATCCTCGGGCAACATCGTTTGCAAGCGAGCCGCAACCGCCGCGGCGTCGGCACCTGGCCGCAGCTTGATCAATCCGAGACTGGCGGACGTGGTGGGGAACCACGGGAACAGCTCAAAGAACGTTTCGTCACCGGTGATCACCGAGCCATCGGCGCTAAAATCCGAGCCGAGCAGATACTGGCCCGAGATCTGCACATGGGTCATGCCGATCTCGGACTCGGTTTTCGTCTTCCGCTCGCCGAACTCCGGGCGCGACGCTTGGTCCATCAACAGCCGGCCGCGCAATGCCAGTTCTTGCTCATGTTGCAACACCCCCGGCAGCCGGAACAGATGATCGCCCGGCCGAAACGACATCACGAGAATGCCGCGTCGCAACGGGGGATTGGCTTTGTCGTTCAGCCACGCGTTCAGACCGATGTAAAACGGCGACGCTTGCAGCACCTCGGGCGCTCCATGAGCCATCGCCAGGCGCTCGACCGGGAACATGCCGGCCCGGGAAAAGATGCGATACGACCGCGCCGACATGAGCAGATCGAAGTCAAGCTGGTCATAGACCCGATTGGCCGAGCTTTCGAGTGCGCCGAGAAAGCCGAGCTGCATGATCACCAACACGGCAGCGAACGCGACCCCGGCCATGGCAATCGCCGAGCGCGAACGCGTGTGCCACAGATTCAGCAGCGACAGCGGAGTCTTCATCGGCGCTTACTTCGCAGTCGCGATCGTGACTTCAACCTGCAAGTTGACCAGCCGCGAGGCCTCGGCGTCTTCGTCGATGTCGACGCGCACTTCGACGACACGCTTGTCGGCCGCCTTGACCGGATCGAGACCAAAGACCTCGTTCTTGGCGACCATCTGGCCGACATACGCGACCTTGCCGTGCAACACGGTCGGCAGCGCTCGACTGGCGACGGTCACGCTTTGACCCGCGGCGACAAAACTCACGTGCGTCTCGTACACTTCGCACACGGCGACCATCTGGCTCGTGTCGGCCAGCCGCAACACAGGTCGCTGGGCAATTGTCTCGCCCGGTCGGGTAAAGATTTTCAGCACGCGACCTTTGCTCGGCGCTCGCACGACCGACATCTTCAGCTTTTCCTCGGCCAGCTTGACGTTTTGTTTCAGCAGATCGATCTGCAACACCGCTTCGAGCCGCGGCGTGCCGGCGGTCGCCTCGGCCAATTTCGCCGCAGCCTGTGCCTTGGCCACGCTGATGCCCGCGTCGAGCTTGTCGAGTTCGGCTTTGGCGGCGGCTGCTTCGGCCTCGGCCTGCCGCACACGCAGTTGCTGATGCTCGCGATCTTGTTGCGAGGCGATTTTCGTGTCGACCCCTTGGAGTCGTTTGAGATCGTGTCGGGCGACTTCGGCAGCGGCCTCGGCCAAGGCGATCTTCGCCGCCAGCAATGCGCGATCGCGCTGCATGAGCTCGGCCTGAGTCACACCCGCCTCGGCTGCTTGGATCAACGCCTGACCGTAGTTCAATTCGATCGGCTTGCGACGTTCGGCATCGGCGAGCGCAATTCGAGCGCCGGCCAACTCGGTCTCACGGAGTGGATAGCTTTCGAGCCGCGCGAGTTCTTGGCCGGCCGAGACTTCGTCACCTTCGTGAACGAGCATGGTCGCGATGCGATCGCCGGTCATCGCGCCGACATCGATGATGCCGCTGGCCGGTTCGAGTTTGCCGAGCGCGGCGACGGTCGTGATCGGCTCGAGCCGCGCGGCCGGGCCGGTATCGGCGACCGGCATCACGGGCGGAGTGCTACCCTTGCCCGGCTCGGAACTCGCGGCATTCGAGATCCAATTCGAGACATACGGGGCGGCCAGGAAACCGGCACCGATCAGCAGTAATACGACGACAACAACTCGCACAGGCCACGCTCTTGGCGACAGGGACGAAACGCACGGCAGCCGCGGCCTTGACGACCGGATGGGCACGCCGCCACCGAAACCCCCGCCTGAGGGTATCGGCTTTTCGGTTAGAATAAGAATAGTTCCCCCGGCCGATCGCTGCAATGAAGGGGAAATTCCGACCCAGACACGATCTCGGCAGCCCCGTTGGAAGCGCCTCAGCGCCTGCCATGCGCCACCACCGGCATCGGCTCCGTCCTTCGCTTGCGGTTTCGCGCCACCATGGGTTGCATTTCAGACACAGCATCACTCGCGCTGTCCCCCACGGTGTATTCACCGTGGGCCAAATATTTCTGTCGCTGGCTACCTTCCCGTTGGACAACGCCCCTCGCCGTGCCCTAACCTGCCTCAAGCTGATTCAACCGAGTCATGAAGAGGGTCGTTAACGTTCGTCGTTGTTGGTGTTCTTGCCGCTGCGACGAAAAAGTCCCCGAGGTGTGAGTATTCCGACGCCGACACGCTCAGCCCGTTTATACCGCTTTGGGAAACATGACTGCGACCGCTGGCCGAACTCACCGGACGGCTTGGGGAACGGATCATTCGCGGGTCGTTGGATCCACGACCTACGAGTGATTCTCGTTCCACAAACGGACGGCTCGGAATGTCCGAACGAATAGCTGGAGCGATCTCGTGATTCGATCGCTCTTGAGTAGGACGAGTTGTTTTGCAGCCGCCTGAAACTGAGTGACAGCGACGACAAGAAAACGTTGTGCGAGACACGATCGCACAACGGTCGGGTATTCTAACTCACTCAGGTTCGATCCCCAACGTCCGGAACCGGGATCAGGTGTCCGGAGTAGAACGTTGGTAGGACGTAGGGTGTGATCCAGTGCGTCAGCGGCCTGAGACCGGGTCGT
>JAEUIL010000421.1 GCA_016794255.1 Planctomycetaceae bacterium
GGCTCTATGCCATCTCCGGTCGCTCCGTGCTCTCTGCCAACTCCGCCCGCTCTGTCCTCTCCGTTGCACGGGATCAAGCCGGCCGCTCGCAGATCGACCCGCGGAATGTCGCCATCGATCGGGATCAGCCAGCGGTACGTCGAGCCCTTGAGATGCCGTGACGGTGGAGCAACCACGTAGCACCCGCCGGCCCGCAACTCTCCCTTGACAAGTTTGGCGCACAGCCCGCCCCCTTTGGCAACCGTTCGCACCACTTCAACATCGCCCCGGCAGTAGACGTGGCGGCCACGATGCGTGGCGACCGTCGGCAGCCGGCTTGCCCACTCTGAGTGAGCGTTGGCCCAGGCGTGGTACGATTCCATCGTGTCGAAGTCGCGACAGAACAGATCGCCCGACACGGGCCCGCAGATGATCGCGAGCGCCGTGTGGTTTTCGGCATCGAACCAACGCCGAACGTCGGCCTCGGTCGCCGCTACCAGTGTGTAGGGCTTCCATGCTTTGACCGCCGGCATTTTCGTCCCGGCTCGAATCGGGATCACACTCAACCCGAGCCGCCGATAGCGCAGAGCCTCACTCAGAATGCTCACGAGTTGCGGCCCTCCGCTGCGGCGCGGATCCCCTCGGCCGTGGCCAAGTACACGTGAGCCGGGCAACCACTCGACGTGGGCCGCTTCTGTCCAGAGCGTCGAATCCATTGCTTGCGAAGTAGCTCGCAGCAGCGGGCCGACACGGTTTGCGGTCGCATCCCGAGCATGGCGCCCGCTTCGTCGGCGGTCGCGCCGGCGTCGAAGCGATCGACGATGAACCGCAGCACGTCGAGCCCCATTTGCGTTGCTCGTGGTCGAACAAACTCGGCCGCGTCGCGGCTCGTGTCGGTCCCATTGTGAGGCGGAGTTGCACCGCGCTCGGGCGTCGTGAGTAAGTCGTGTTGCTTCACGGTTGCACCTCGCGCGCCGGCGTGCGGTGCTTTTCAATCCACGCGGTTAGGTCGTCGGGCTTGTAGCGCACCGATCGGCCGACACGAACGCAAGCGACTTCGCGGGCGCGAGTGAGCGACCACAGCTTGCGTGGCGAGATTGCCAGCAACTCGGCCGCGGCCTTGGGGGTGAGTAGCAACGTTGCCGCTGCGGTGATGGGGGAGTTAGCCATTGCCGCCCCCTTGGCGAGATTCCGCCGCTTTCGCCGCAACCGCTTGTTCAACGGCCTCGGGATTGAAGAGATACCGCTTGCCCGCTTTGAGGCACGGCACGTGGCCGGCGTCGGCCTGTTCTCGCAACCATTGTTGCGTGACCCCAATTCGCCGCGCCATCCGCGGCAGGGATAGAACGTCACTCATCACGATTCCTCGGTTTAGTGAGGGGAGCCGACAACGCTTGTCGGCATCGTGACGCATCGTAGGAACGTGTGCGGGGGCTAAATGGGGGCCTCGTGGAGAATTTCGTGGGGCCCGGGTCTATTCTTTGGTTCCACTACGCGAAAGGTTCCTTTGGTCTCACCCTTTTGAATGAATGTATTCCATGCTTCATGGAGTACACCCTTGCTCTTAAACACGTCTCTCAATCGTTGGGATGAAACCTCCACTTCACTGAGAATGAATTTCTCAGACAGATCGGGCGTTCCCCTTTCCCAGGCATTCCAGAGTAACTGTACGCAGCGGCCTTGGTTGGCTGTGAATGAGAATGATTTCCCAAACCATTCGACCGAACGAAATCCTTCAGAATGCTTGGCCGTTACGATCAACGCGGACGACGGTTGCGAAGACTCACCGGCAAGTTCGCCATTCCCATCAGCAGATGACCCAATCGACGAATAGACAGCCCCAAACTCGATGTTGATTGAATTTGAGAGGTCACTGTACTTGGCAAATGTCTTGACTTCTATGGCCGTTTCTTGCGCGACAACGTGGGGGATGTCGTCGGGATCACGCCAGTCCGAAAGTAAGTCCTGTAGCACCCGCGCTATCTCCCCTGCCGCCTGATGTGCCGATCCGAATCGTGTCTCGTCTACTACAAACTCGTGCCCCAGTTTGGTTGTTCGATCGTGAATGAAACCCAGAACATCAATTTGGCCATCAACGAAACGTGCTTCCTGCCAAGCATCTAGTGCAACCTGAAGGGCGATGCTTGCCCAGTGAGCGCCAGCCAAGTAACTCCAGCCACGCGCTGACGATGAACTTGGCCCCGGGCTCCCGTAAAAAGCAGCCGTCCGCCGCCATCCATTGAAGCTCCGAAAGGTTTCAAAGACCTGCAACGAAATATCGTTGCACCTTAGTGAGGCGTCACGAAAGGCCAAGAGCGCTCTAGGAGTAATCATTGCTTCCTTTCCACAACACGGGCCGGCTCGGGTGACGAGGTGCGGAAAGGAAAGAAGCTACCGCGTCACCCGGGCCGCTTGGTCGCACGGCTTGCAATCCGTGTGACCGTCCCGATGCTCAACAGTCTACCGCCTCACCCCCAGCCCTCAACAGCAAGCCGGCCGCGGCGCGTTTGGGTCCTTCCCCGGCGACTTTCAACACGCACTCACGCCGACCGTGCTTAAGGGACACAGAGTCCGTCCGTCCGGCCGTCCCCGTCGTGATCGCGCCCAACTCTCGACCGTTCCAGGGCTTGCGCAGCCGGTTGCCGCGGTAAACCCTCTCGGAATACCAACGGAGCGCGCCGACAACTCGCAAACCCCGAATCCCTTGCGCCGGGAACTTACTTACTTACCTGGCAAAAAAATTCAGCGCCCGAAAACACGCACTCATCGGGCTTCGCCCCGCAAAGCCCGCCCCCCGCCGGGAAGAACCTACGCCCCCGCCCCCTCCCGCCGCCCGATGCTATCAGTGCCTTGGGCCTCGATCGGCTCGACGTCCCGGGGTCGTCATGAAGCCGGCTTGTGTCGCCGGCGTGGTTTGGG
>JAEUIL010000464.1 GCA_016794255.1 Planctomycetaceae bacterium
AACTCTGGCGAGTTCGGCTACGGTGCAGTTCACCTGTCAATCAGGCGGGAGGCCCAAGTCACCTCAGGCCAGACGTGCCATGATAGACGTTAGACAGCCGCATCTCAACCGACTAGCCCCGCCGGGGTGGTCCTGCTCGGCAAAGGCGTTCCCGTTTGACATTTTTCGGGCGAATCAACCGCATTTGGCCGCAAACTGTGCCCCCAATCGACGCCCTATGCCCCTAACCGCTCCTTGCGTCCCAACTGCGATCCCGTCGCCGCCAGATCGCCTTGCAACCGGCGCGTTTCGCCGCCGAGCCGCTCCAAATCCTCGTGCGAACGGCGAATCGCTCGGATGCGCTGTTCCAACTCCACGAACAACGCCCCGGCCGATGTCGGTTGCGTCCAACTCGTCGTGAGTTCGGCGATCTCGGCTCGCAAGCCTCGCCGCAAGCGGCGCGTGAACAGGGTCACGAGCAGGCCGCACCACAGCAGAATCAAGAACCCGGCCGCGACAAAAAAATCGAGCCCCAACAGCGGCTTGGGATCGGCGATCCAACCGAACTCGTACGCCAGCCACGAGTCATAGAAAAAATTCTTGCCCAGTCGGTATACCAGCAGCCCGAGCAAGGCGACGAGCCACGTCTCGTACCACAGCCGCACGAACCAGCCCGACTGCCGCGCGGCGACTCGTTGCACCACGTCTTGCAATTCGCCCGAGGCGCGGGTCACGAATTGCACGCCGGCCTCGGTCGCCTCACGGGTCAACTCCCGCATCATGTTGCGTGACGTGTCGAGGCCCGCATCGTGCGCGTATCCTTCGACGATGATCGCGGCCGTCCGCAGCTCACTCTCTTCCCACGAACCCGCCACCGCTCGGACACCAGCATCGTCGGCGGTGCGATCTTCGCTGTGAGACCGCAACCGGCGGGCACCCTCGAGCGCTCCCCACAGCGCCAGTTGAGCGGTGGTCCGCACGCGCCACAGAGCCGCGCCGGACACCAACCCGCCCACGCCGTGATACGCCCGCAGCACCAACGCGAACGGGCTCAAGCCCCAGCGGCCGGTCACCTCGCCTAAGAGCCGTGTTTCCCACGATCGCCGTGTCACCAGCAGTTCTTCGTTCATCTGGCTCGCGAGTTTCGCTGCCAGCTTGCCCCGTTGCTCGGCGATCGCTTGTTCAATCTGTGTCAGTTGCGGCAGGCCGTCGTTCATCCGCGTCTGGCAAGCGGCTAGCGTCTCGTCGAGCAGATCAAGCACATTGGCGCGCCGGATCCGGTGAGCCGCCGAACCGCTCAACTCGCGTTGCAAATGATCGACCAGCCGACCAAACTCGCCGCGCGGTGCGATGCCCGCCTGAGCGTCGTTCAGCGCCGCGACACTGTCGACGAAGAACATTTGGCCCGGCGTGTAGTCGTCGGTCAAATGCTGCCGCCAATCCTCGCGCACATCGTCGTTCACGTCGGCATGAGTCTGCACGAACACCAATCTCGCCCCCGGCGCGGCCGCGGCCAACTCGTCGGTCACCCGCGCGTTGCGATACTTCTGTTGCGTGCCGGTCACGAGCAGAACATCGCAGTGCGGCAACAACGCCCGCAGCCGAGCGGTGTTCGATTGCGGAGCGTCGACATCCTCGGCCGTGTCCGGGTCGGGACAATCGAGCAACACCAGATCACGCAGCGCCGGCGCGTCGACATGCACCGTCTCGACCGCCGCGGGATCGATGCCCAGCAGCGTGGGCGAGAGGTTCGGTCGACACACCAGCACGGGCTTGCGCGTCGTGGGGCGTTGTTTTCCGGGCGTGGTCACGACCTGACCGACGAGCGCGTTCACCAGCGAACTCTTGCCCGTCCCCGTCCCACCCAGCGTGGCCACAATCAGAGGCGCCTCGCAGCGAATCCGCACCGCATCGATCCGGGCGGTCAGCCGATCCACCGCCGCTCGCACGTACCGGCTCGCGGGCCAATCGGGCAATTGGTCCCGCCAACGCTGCACTTCACCGAGCAGAGCGTCGATCTCGGCGAGCAATTTCAGCGGTGGGGTCTCGAGTTCTGCCATCCCCCAAGTCTAGCCACGATCGACCGATGTCGCCATGTTGACCCTGTCCATCCGGCCGCAACCGTCGGTAGAGGTCCGATGTATGAAGGAACCTCACCTTGCCCCCCCTCGTCGTGACCGGGTAGCTTGGTGATCGACAAGTTCACTCTCACCGCGGTAAGGACACTTCGATGCGAACCATCTGGACGCTGATTATCTGTGCAAGCTCGTGGTTGCCGACTGCGGCGACGCTCTCGGCCGCTGAGCCAGCCAAGATCGAGCCCCAAGCGGCCGAGGTTCTCAAGACGTTCGCGGCTCAGTTCAAAGCGGTCAAGTCGCTCCGCGTCTCGGTCGACTCGGCCACGAACATCGAACAGCAAGGGGTCAAGAACGGCTTTCACAACACATTTCAAATCGCGATCGAGCGTCCCAATCGCCTCGCCGCGCGGGTGATCGAGGGTAAACAATCCATCACCACCGTGAGCGACGGTCGCCGCTGGTTCAGCGAGTTCGCCGCGCTCAAGCGTTACACGTTGCTCGCCGCTCCCGCGGGAATCGATGAGAGCATGGGGTCCGGCAATCAACGGATGATCAACCTGCAGCATGGGCTGTTGTTTGTCACGACCCTGTTCGCCAGCGACGATCCCGCGGCGGAGTATCTCCGCGATGTGGCGGCGGCCCGGTATTTGGGCGAGGTTGAACTGGCGGGCGAGAAATGCCATCGCGTGCGGCTCGAAGTGCAGCCGATGAATTGGGACGTCTGGATCACGACCGGCGATCGTCCCCAATTGCGGCAGGCGAGTCCCGATCTGGCGTCGATTCTTGCGGCGCAGCAAGGTGGCGAACTGCCCGAGGGTTTGAAGATCACGGCCACGGTCACCTACAAGAATTGGGAACTCGACGCGAAAGTCGATCCCAAGGAGTTCGTCATCGAGCCGACGCCCGGTCTGCAACGGGTCGAGTCGCTCTTCGGCGAAGGTGAGAGCGACGAGGAAGCTCATCCGCTGGTCGGCAATCCGGCGCCGAGTTTGAAACTCGACGTGCTCGCCGGCGGGCATGTCGACTTGAAGGACCTCAAAGACAAGGTCGTGATCCTCGACTTCTGGGCCACCTGGTGCGGGCCGTGTGTGCGTGCTTTGCCCACGATCACGAAGGTTGCCAAGCAATTCGAGGGACAAGGGGTCGCGTTCTACGCCGTGAACATCAAAGAAGAACCGGCCGACATCACCGCGTTCCTCAAAGAACACGAACTGAAAATCTCGGTCGCACTCGACAAGACCGGCGCGGTCGCGTCGGCGTATGGGGTCGAGGGCATTCCGCAAACCGTGATCGTGGGCAAAGATGGTCGCGTGCAGGTCGTGCATGTCGGCGCGTCGCCCGATCTGGAAGCGAAATTGGCGAAAGAAGTCGCCGACTTGGTGGCGGGCAAAGATCTCGCGGCCGCAGCGCTCAAGGGACAATCGGCCGAGGCGGTCGGGCTCAAGAGCGTCTGGCAAGCCCCAGGCAAGTTCAACGCTCTGGCCGGTGATGGTCGCGGCAAAGTCGTGGCCACGGCCGATCGCATCGCGGTCGAACTCGATGCCAAGGGAACAAGCGGCGAGGCGTTCGCGCTTGCCGCGCCGGCGGGACAGTTGCGGTTGTTCCGCGCTCAGCCGCAGAAGCCCGCCGACCTGCTGCTCTTTGACGTCTGGCAACGCACTCTGGCCGCTCAACAATCGAGCGGTGATTTGCTGTGGGTTCACGATGCTCCCGACGGGCTCGACGATGTCACGGCAGTCGACTTCAACGGCGATGGTCGCGACGAGGTTGTGATCGGTTTCAATGGCACGGCCGGCGTCTTGGCGCTCGACGCGGGGGGCAAAGAGCTGTGGCGAAACAAGACGATCGGCAACGTGTGGCACGTGACGAGCGGCGACCTGCAAGGGGATTTGGCTCTCGAGGTGGTCACGAGTTCGGCCGAGGGGGACGTGTACGTTCTGGATCGCGAAGGGAAACTGCTCAAGAAACTCGATGCTCATTGCGAGGCGATGCATGTTGCCGTCTTTGCGGGGAGCAAGCAGGCCGGTCCTGGTGCGAAGGGTACGATTCTCGCCGCCGGGCCGGGCGAAGATAGCGAGTTGCTCGTCGCCCTCGGCCTGGATGCCGCCGCACTCTGGAAACTGCCGCTCGACGACAAGAACGACGTGATCGAAGGGGTGACCGTGAGCGCGTCGCGCCCCTGGGCCGCGGTCACCACGGCTCGCGGTCGGGTGCATGTCGTCGAGTTGACCGAGGGCAAATACATCGGCCGACTGACTCTGGCGAAGCAAGTGCCCGTCGCGTGGCTCGATCGGGCCGAGGGTGCGCCGCTGCTCGTGGTCAGCACCGGTCGACAACTCGAAGCCTTCAGCATCGACGGCAAGTAAGCAAGTCACCATGGCGCTAGAACTCACGTACTTTGGCGATACCCGCGTGCCGGTCGAGATCGAGGGCTTGACTCCCGATTGGGCGTGTGACAAGTCGCTCGCCGAGATCGCGCGATTCGAGCTGTTCCACGGCAATCGTCGTCTGCCGCTGGCCGAGATGTTTCGCATCACCGGTTCGGCCAACGATCGGCGCATTGATCTGTTCGGCGACCTGAGCGGCGTTCACTGGCTGGGGGCGGGCATGGCCAGCGGCGAGATGCACGTGCACGGCTCCGTCGGGCGTCATGCCGGGAGTCACATGCGCGGCGGGACGTTGCAGGTTCAGGGAAACGCCGCGGGCTGGCTGGGCACCGCTCTGACCGGCGGGTTGATTCATGTGCGGGGCGACGCCGGTGATCTGGTCGGTGCGGCCGATTTGGGCGCAGCTCGCGGCATGACCGGCGGTACGATCTTGATCGACGGCAACGCGGGACACGAGATCGGCCGAGCGATGCGACGCGGTGTGATCGCCATCGGTGGCACGGCCGGAGATTTGGTCGGATTCAACATGCTGGCGGGGACCGTGCTGGTCTTCGGCGGTTGCGGTCAACGGGCCGGTGCCGGCATGCGACGGGGCACGATCGGCATCTTGGGACGAACCGCGCCGCAGCTGTTGCCGACGTTTCGCCACGCCACCGCGTTGCGGCCTCAGTTCATGGCCGTGATCTTGCGTCATTTGCGCAACCAGGGACTGACGATCGACGAGTCCTTGTTCGCGACCGAGTTCGAGATTTATCATGGCGATCGACTCGCACTCGGCCGGGGCGAATTGCTCGTGCGTCGGGGTGCGATTTAAGCAGCGATTGGTCGACCCACTCATGACGCAGCCGACACGCTTCACCGAACCACCACGCGCCGCTCGGGTGTGCCGCGCCGGAGCCGCGTGTCCGCGATGAGCTCACTCGACTACACACGGATCACGGGCGGCACGGTGTACGACCCGGCGAACGGGATCGACGGCCAAGTTCAGGACCTGTGGATCGCCGACGGACGCATCGTGGCCGCGCCAGCCGATCCGGCCGTGAGACCGAATCGCGAGATTGATGCCCACGGGCTGGTCGTCATGCCCGGCGGGATCGACATGCATTGCCACATTGCCGGCCCCAAGGTGAATGTGGCCCGCAAGATGCGTCCCGAGGAGCATGTCCTGGCCGAGCCGGTGAGACGCACAGGAAAGCTGCGAAGCGGCACGTTGGGGAGCGTCCCCAGCACGTTTACCACGGGCTACAAGTACGCAGGCCTGGGCTATACGACCGCGTTCGACGCCGCGATCCCGCCGCTCGGTGCCCGGCACGCCCACGAGGAGTTCGACGACACGCCGTGTGTCGACAAGGGCTTTTATGTCCTGATGGGCAACAATCACTATGTGATGCGGGCCATCGGCGACCAGGAGCCCGCGCGGCTCAAGGCGTTCATCGGTTGGTTGCTCAGCGCCACGAAGGGCTTCGCCCCGAAGCTTGTGAACCCCGGCGGCGTCGAGGTGTGGAAGAGCCGCGCCGCGGGGGATGTCGAGAATCTCGATTCGATCGTCGAGCCGTTCGGCGTGAGTCCCCGGCAGATCATCACCGGCGTGGCCCAAGCGGCGAACGAACTCCGCTTGCCCCACGCGGTGCATATCCACTGCAATCACTTGGGCATGCCGGGCAATTGGACCACCACGCTCGAAACGATGCAGGCCCTCGAGGGACATCGCGGACACATTACCCACGCGCAGTTTCACAGCTACGGTGGCGGCGATGCCGACGAGAACACGTTCAACAGCAAGGTGCAACCGCTGGCCGACTATGTCAACGCGCACAACAACGTCACGGTCGACGTGGGCCAGGTGCTCTTTGGCAGCACGACGAGCATGACCGGCGACGGACCGCTCGGCTATTTCTTGCACAACGTCTACGGCGGCAAATGGTTCAGCGGCGACACCGAGATGGAGGCCGGTTGCGGCATTACGCCGATTAAGTACAAACGAAAGTCGCTCGTTCACGCCCTGCAATGGGCCATCGGGCTCGAATGGTATCTGCTGGTCAACGATCCGTGGCGGGTCGCCATGAGCACCGATCACCCCAACGGCGGCTCGTTCTTGGCCTATCCGCAGATCATCCGCCTGCTGATGGATCGCACCTACCGGCAAGATGTGCTGAAACAATGCCCGGCCATGGTGCGGGAACGCTCGATTCTCGGCGATTTAACGCGCGAGTATACTTTGTACGAAATCGCGATCATTACCCGGGCGGGACCGGCGCGGATGCTCGGCTTGCGCAACAAAGGGCATTTGGGCCCCGGCGCGGATGCCGACATCACGATCTACACGCCCGATGCGAATCAAGAGGTGATGTTCGCTTTGCCGCGGATCGTGATCAAGGCGGGCCGCGTGATTGTCGAGCACGGCGAACTACGTGATCCGCTCGTGGGCAAGACGTTGCACGTCGAACCCGACTACGATCGCGACGTGGAGCCGGATATTCGCCGCTGGTTTGAGGCGCACTATTCGATACGCTGGCGCAACTATCCGGTCGACGACAGTTATTTGCACGCAGCGGAAGTTGTGAAGCCGGATAGTTTGTGAGATTGTGTGCCATGTCCACGTCTGCGTGGACATGCGTTGCGCCGGAAAACATGGTCACGCGGACGTGGCCATGGCACACGATCGATTGAGCCAAATAAACACAAGTAGCACGCAAACGCACTCCCCTGAGGATCGCATC
>JAEUIL010000472.1 GCA_016794255.1 Planctomycetaceae bacterium
CGTGGCTACGGGGGTGTCACTTGGGGCGATGGTGGGCGTTGAACTCCCTGACGGCTCGGCACACTGGCACGATCAATCGACCCCATCGTCCAGAAAGTGGGCGTATTTTGAGCACAAGCGCGACCTAATGGCACTACAGGATTGAGGCCGGGGTGATTTCCGAGCGGAACCGCTCGGCGAGTCGTATCTCCTGTTAAAGATTGAGGTTGCGCACAAGTGTGCTCTCAAGTTGGGGAATTCTCACGACGAGTAAATCGATAGCAACGGTCGGACCACAGATCGCCAAGGTGACGGTCAGTTTGCCCGTGATGTGTTTGATCGAGATTCCCAGGAGCCTAACTATGCGAGTTATGAGATTCACGCGTTTCGTCGCGGCGCTGGGAGCGTTGCTCTCGGTTTCGCTGCTGACGACGAACGCCTCTGCGGCTGGTCCCGTTCGACGCTCGGCGCTATGGACCGAAGCCTCGGATCAAGTCGTGCCAACCAGTGCCGTCGCCGACATCGAGGACGATGATGCCGACGTGGTCGTCCCTCACAAAACGAAACCCGCGTCGTCGGCCTATGAAGCCGCGATGACGTCGCCCGAGGGTTCGAGCTGCTGCGGCGATTCATGCTGCACGCTCGGTTCCAACTCTTGCTGCGGCGACGGCTGCTGTGGCAACGGCAACTGTGGTTCTAGCTGCTGCGGCAATGGTTGCTGTGGCTCAGGCTGCTGCGGAGGTTGCGGGAACTGCTGCGGCAAGCGCGGGTTGTTCAACGGTCGTTTCGTGGGTTGCAACGGCAAGCTGTTTGGTTTCATTGGCCAAAGCGACCGTTGCTTCGAAAACTTTATCAGCCCGATCTCGAATCCGTTGTTCTTTGAAGATCCGCGCACGCTGACCGAAACGCGCTCGATCTTCGCCACGCACTGGATCGACCCGGCCAATCCGGTCTTCGGTGGCGGCACCGCGTATTACGCCGCGATGCAATTGCGGGCCGCGCTCACCGAGCGGTTGTCGTTCATCGCCACCAAAGACGGCTACGCCTGGATTTATCCCACGAACGCCCCGAACCGTAGCGGCTGGGCCAACTTGGCGCTCGGCTTGAAGTACAACATCATTCGCGATCCGGAATGCCAACGTATTTGGTCAGTTGGTACAACGTACCAAGCCCCCAGCGGCTCGACGAACATCTTCCAAGGCCAAGCGGGCGGCGAGTTCCACTCGTTCCTCACAGGCGGTCGGCAGATCTTCGAGCGTGGTCACTTCCTCACGTCGACCGGCTATCGCTACTCGGCCACAGGCCAACTGAGTGACATGTTCTACTGGTCGAATCACCTTGACTACGAAATCGCGAATCGTTTGTACGGTGTGCTCTAAGTGAACTGGTTCAACTGGACCCGTAGCGGCACGCTGCTGCCGGTCGGATTTGAAGGAAACGACTTGCTGAACCTCGGTGCTACGAACGTGGCTGGTAACAGCATCGCCACGATGGCTGTTGGCGGTCGCAAGAAGTTCGGTTGCATGCACGAGGCCGGCATCGGCTACGAGTTCCCGTTGACGGCGCGTCGCGACATCCTCAACGACCGGCTCTACGTCGACCTGTTGCTGCGATATTAATCGCAGCTTCATTCGGAAGTCTGGAAAAAACAAAACCACACCGACAGGCATGGACGCCGGTCGGTGTGGTTTTTTGTTAGACTAAGCACGTCGCTCAGTTCAGGCGACTTACAGCGTGGCGAACGGAGCCGTCGAGACGTTCGGGCCAGCGTCGACCACGATCGGGTTCAGCGGCGCGACCGGAGCAGCAGTCGGCTCGCTCACGGTTTCGGCGGGCTTAACGTAACCCAAGCTGCGAATGACTTCGAGCACTTCGCTGCACGTCGGGAACATCCGCCCGTTGGTGCGTTTGTATTTTTCCAAGGCGTTCATGAACTCGACCTCGTCGGCGCTGTAGTCGCGCTCGCACGTGGTCGGGTCGATCTGACGGCGACGCGGCACTTTCGCGCGGCGCTCGGCCACGCGGCGATCGTTCTCGACCGGCACCTCCGCCTTGCGGCGATCCTCACCACGGCGGGTCGCATTGGCTCGACGGCTGACGTTGACTTCGTCGCTCTTGACCTTGGTCACTGGTAAACCTCGTGCTGCTATGAGCTGCGTGTAACACGCGTCGCTTCACCTCCTCAGTCCGTGCGACATGATCTCCTGCGATTCGAAAATCCTGCGGTCTCGAAAGACCGTTTCGAATCGTTTGTTCGCCCGACGACTCAGCGGCGGATTTCGCGAACAGAACAGCCATCGACATTTCAACGTGCTGAAATGTAGCACGTAACTAAAGATGTGCGCGTTTTCGGTTGGTAACGATTATCGAGCGCTTTGACGGCTGGCGAAACTCTACGGCTGCCAAGGAAATCGACGTAATCACGCCGATCGTACCGACTGTATCAACGTTGACACGACGCGTACGCTCCCAACGCCCAGATCGGGAAGTAGCGGCGGTAGTTCTCGTAGTTGATGCAACTCGTGCGATTGAAAATGCCGGTCATCGGCTCGCGCGGCCAATCGCCGTCGGGCTGTTGTCGGGCGACGAGAAACTCGGCCGCGCGATGGGCGGCAAGCGTCTGGCCTGTGCCGGCGTCGACCAGAGTGAGTAGTGCCCAGGCTGTGTTGACCGCCAAGCTCTTTGGCAACTTCACGTAGCGCCGTTCGAGGCAACTCGTGTAGTGCTCGCCCCAACCGCCATCGGAGTGTTGATGATCGACCAGGAAGCGGACTGCCCGTTGAATCGGTTCGGAACTCGGCGACATACCCGCGGCCAACAGACCTCGCACGCCAAACCACGTGCCGTAGGTGAAACAAATTCCCCAGGCCCCTTCCCACGAGCCGTCAGGCCGTTGCCGCTCGAGCAAGAATCGCTGCCCGCGGGCAATGGCCTGCTGCGATTCGCGATCTTCGTAGTTCTTAGAAAAGCTTCGGTGCAAAGCGGCCAATGCTTGCATGCAAGCCGAGGTGCATTCGACAAACGAGTAGTCGATGACGATGTCGGCGAAGACTTGCGAAGGATTAAAAGCTTCGAGCCATGCCCCGCCGCGTGTCCGTTCATACGTTGCCCAACCGCCGTCACGGTTCTGATACTGCAATAAGAACGCTCGGGCGGCGTCGAGATCCTGACGCTCCCACGACAGTCCGATCGCCTGCTGCAGACCGAGTGTGGCTTTGACTCCCTCGGCGGTACAGTCGGTGATTGGCCAGCCATGTTCGATATCGCAGAACGGCCAGCCCCCCAGCACAGGATCGCGATAAAACTTGGCGGCGTCCGGGAGTTCCGTGCGAATCTGTTGGTTATGAATGTAACTGCCCGCGCGGGTCAACATCTCGCGGCACGACTCGACCTCGAGCGTGGCCATGATCGCCTGCGCGGCAAAGGCCGTGTCCCACAGCGAGGTCGACAGATAGCCGTTCATCTTCAAACCGTCGTCGCTCTGCTGCAAATAGCGATCCAGCGCAGTCCAGCTTCGCTCCAGCACATCGGCTGACGCCCCGCGCTCGACATGCACCAGCGTGTTAAGCACGGCGTTCACCGGGCCGATGCGATGAAACTCGGTCGTCCGATCTTCGTACTCGATCTGTTCGTAGAGCC
>JAEUIL010000480.1 GCA_016794255.1 Planctomycetaceae bacterium
GATGCGAGTTGGTTCCGTTGCGATGCGCAGAATCGACGTGTCTCCGCCCCTGCCCCCAGACCAGCGTTGACCCTCGGGTCATTTCCATATTAACCACCAGGAGTTTCCACACATGTCAGGACCGATCGTACGCACCGGCCCCACCCCGACTTTCTCGAAGAACTGGGAAAACATTTTCGGCGACACGAAGAAGGCCGCGAAGGCAAAGCCGGCCAAGTCGGCCGCCAAGAAAGCTGGCACCAAGGCCAAGGCCGCTGCCAAGCCGGCGAAGAAATCGGCCAAGAAAAAGAAGTAACTTCGCCAATCATCGAGGTCTCCCGTCGCTGGCGGTTCCAGTGACGGGAGACTTTTTTGTTTGCCGCGACAGCCGTCGTTCGTTATCGAACAAATGCCGCATGTCCGAAGCCATTCGACATTCGGACTTCCTTCGTCATTTAAACTTCGACATTCGTCATTCCGCCGCATGGCGTGACTACTCGTCCGTCACGCACCCTTCGCTGGCGCTCTTGACGGTCTTGATGTACTTGTAGAGCGTGCCGCGGGTAAATTTCAACGCCGGGGCCTTCCATGCCGCGCGACGCGTTTGCATCTCGGTATCGCTGATCGCCACGGTGATCGAGTTCTTCTCGGCGTCGATCGTGATCTGATCGCCGTTTTTGATCAGCGCGATCGGGCCACCTTCCTGCGCCTCGGGCGTCACGTGACCAATCAAGAACCCGTGCGAGCCGCCGCTGAAGCGGCCGTCGGTCATCAGCGCCACATCAGCACCCAGGCCGGCACCCATGATCGCGGATGTCGGCGTGAGCATCTCGGGCATGCCCGGCCCCCCCTTCGGCCCCTCGTAACGAATCACGACCACATCGCCCTTTAAGATCTCCTTGCGTTCCAAGGCGGCGAGCATGTCTTCTTCGGAGTCGAACACGTTGGCGCGACCGGTGAAGACGAGCCCCTCTTTGCCAGTGATCTTGGCCACCGCGCCGTCTGGAGCCAAGTTGCCACGCAAGATACGAATGTGCCCGCTCTCCTTGATCGGCTTCTCGAGCGGCTGCACGATCTGCTGCCCCGCTTTCAGCCCGGGAACATTCTTCAGGTTCTCGGCGAGCGTTTGGCCGGTGACGGTCATGCACTTGCCGTCAAGCAATCCCTTCTCAAGCAGATACTTCATCAGCGCCGGAGTGCCGCCGACTTGGTGCAAGTCTTCAAAGACATACTTGCCGCTCGGCTTCAGGTCGCAGATGTACGGAATGCGATCGCTCACGCTCTGGAAGTCTTCGATCGATAGCGACACGCCCACGCTGCGCGCCATCGCAATCAGATGCAACACGGCGTTGGTCGAGCCGCCCGTCGCCATCACCACGACCATTGCGTTTTCAAACGCCTTGCGGGTCATGATGTCACGCGGCTTGAGATCGAGTTCGAGCAACTTGCGGATCGCCGCGCCGGCACGCACGCATTCGTCGAGCTTCTCGGGATACTCGGCCGGGATCGACGCGCTGTACGGCAACGACATGCCGAGCGCTTCGATGGCCGAGGCCATGGTGTTGGCCGTGTACATGCCGCCGCACGCACCCGCGCCCGGAATGCTGCACTTCACGATCTGTTGCCGCTTTTCCTCGCTGATTCGGCCCGCGAGCCACTCGCCGAAACATTGAAACGCCGAGACGACGTCCAAGGTGTCTCCGCCCGCGTGGCCCGGCTTGATCGTGCCGCCATAGACCATGATCGCGGGACGATTCAACCGTCCCATCGCCATCACGCAGCCCGGCATGTTCTTGTCGCAACCGGGCAGCGCGATCAAGCCGTCGTACCATTGAGCGCCGCAGACGGTCTCGATCGAGTCGGCGATCAAATCGCGCGACTGGAGCGAGTAGCTCATCCCTTCGGTCCCCATCGAGATGCCGTCCGACACGCCGATGGTGTTGAACCGCATGCCGACCAAGTCCGCGGCCTGCACGCCCTCCTTGACCTTGTCGGCCAAGGCGTTGAGGTGCATGTTGCAGGTGTTTCCCTCGTA
>JAEUIL010000533.1 GCA_016794255.1 Planctomycetaceae bacterium
CGTCGAGCATCTGCGTGATCGATTTCTCGGTCGGGGGCAAATCGCGGACAAAGTTGCGACTCTCCCACCGTCGCCAGATGCGGATAAACTCGCTTTTCACCTCGCCCAGATTGACGTGCGGCAGCCGGTAAGCCAGCAAGAACGAGTGTTCCGCCGCGGTCGAAAACTCGGTATTGGCCAGCGCCTTGTAATACATCCGCTGCTTGCGAAGCTGTTCGATTTCAAAGAAGCCAACCGCCCGGCAGTCGATGATCGCCAACTGATTGTTGCGCAGCAGAATGACATTGCCGGCGTGCATATCGGCGTGGAAATAATTGTCTTCGAGAATCTGCCGCCAAACCGAGAAGAAGAGCCGCCGCGCGACGGCACGTGGTTCCACGCCATTTTCCTCGTGCCAACGCAGAATCCGCGCCGGATCGCGTTGCCGCACATCGAGATAATCCTGCAACAGCACGCCGCTGATGTACTCCATGACCAGTACGCGTTCGGTGCAGAGGTCCATGAACACGTCGGGCACATACACGCCGTGGTCGGGCAGCGACTTTTTGAGCTCGCGCAGCGACGATGCCTCGAAGCGAAAATCGACTTCGCGCGTCAGTTGCTCTTCGATCTCGCAATACAGATCGGCCCAGCGCATCTTGTGCCACAGGCGAAAGTAGCTCAGCGTCTGCGTCACGCGGCGAATGGCGGTCAGGTCTTGAGCGACGATCTCACGCGTGTAGGGCCGTTGCACTTTGACGGCGACCCAGACTTGCTCGTGTCGCAGCTTGGCTCGATGGAGTTGAAAGTTCGAGCCTGCTGAAAAAGGCGCGGGCGTGAACTCGTCAAAGTAGCGCTCAAGCGGCGCGCCCCATTCTTGCTCAAGAATCTTCCGCACCTCGTCGAACGGAAAACCGGGTGCGGTGTCGCGCAAGCGCGAGAGCTCCCGAGCAAACTCGCTCGGCATCAGATCGCTACGCATGGCCAGGAACTTGCCCGCCTGAATCCACAGCGGCCCGAGTCGCTCGAAGAACGCGCGCACACGCGTTGCAAACGCCTCGGGGGTCAACCGGCCGAACAGCCGCAGCGTGTGCGTAACGATCCCCAGCGACAGCAGTTCATAAACGACATACGCGACCCGAAAACGCGCCGGCGGCTGCACAGGACGAATCGGCACCGGCGGCTTCGAGCCGGGTTCGACGAGGCGGCTGGAGATGTTTTCACGCGGCAGCATGGATCGCGGCAAGCAACAATGATCGCCCCAGGGCACGGAGCTATCATAGGCAGCCGCGCCGCACGACGTAAAGCGACCGCCGCTACGTCAGGTGAGGCAACTTGAAACCGTGCGCCATGTCCACGTCTTCGTGGACATGCGTTTTTACCGAGAAAACATGCTCATGCGGACGTGAGCATGGCACACTACGGTTCAACAAATCACTCAAACAGCCGTTACGGTTTGCTGTCAGTGATGATATTGCTACCCGTCTGCGAGTCGAGCAATTGCTAGTGATCGCTGTCGACACCCTTGAGCACGTTGTTCGCAAAGATGATACGCCGGCTCGGTTCGCCGGTGACGGTCAAGGCCTTAGTGTTGAGCCCGACGAACGTGTTGCCCGAGATGTTCGTGTCATACGCCCCTTGCAAGGTAATACCACTGGCGAATTCTTTGTCGGTTGGACGTTTGGTTTGCCCGTTGCCCAAATAAGTGTCGCTGAACGTGTTGCCGACAATCGTGTTGTGACCGCAGCCGGGCCCCACCACGAGCGCGTTCTTCCACACGATCGGAAAGCTGTTGCCCGTCACCGTGCAGCCATGGGCATCGCGGAGTGCGATACCGCCGCTCATTTCGTGAGCAATGACATTCGCGCTGAGCGTGATGCCGTAACAATCGCGATCGAGAATGACGCCCACGCCCTGGCACTCTTCGATCATGTTGCCCGAGAGGACCGAGCCGTAGGTGTTCTCGATCACCACGCCGTGCCGCAGATGATCGTCGACGCAATTGCCGGTCATGCACAGATTGAAGCCATCGCTGCAAAGTAACGCGTCTTGGTTCTCCTCGAACTGATTGCCCGCGACGACAATGTCGTGACAGCCGAGCAGGTTGAGGCCGGCCGCTTTGTTGTAGGTGATCAGCGAATCGTTGACCCGGGGGTCCTCGTAGCATTGATCGAGTCGAATGCCGTCGCCGCCATGGTAGCTGACGGTAACGCCTTGGATGAAAATCTCTTGGATGCCTTGGGCGAGAATGCCGTGACCGCTTTTCTCGTTGCCGACCAGGCGAAAGTCAGCAAACTTGATCCGCCACAGACGCTGCTTCTTGTCGTCGAGGTATTTCGGATGACGCACGATCAAGGCCGGCTCACCGGTGGTGTTCGTGTTGACGATCTGCGTGGCGGTTCCTTGTCCGACGAGCAGCACATCCTCGCGGCTAATTACGAGCGGCGTGGCAATCTCGAACTTGCCCGCGGGCAGTTGCACCATGCCACCGGTTGCCGGCAGAGCATCGAGCGCGGCCTGCAACGTGGGGTAGCGGCTGGCATCGATCATCGCCACCGCGCCGGGCAACCCGCCACTCGCGGTCGACTGTGCGACGGTACCTCGCCACGAAGCCACGACGGCTAAGAGAGAGACGACGGCAATCAAGACCACGAAGGGACGCAACAACGACATGACGAGCAACTCCGATGCAGCGTGAGGCGGGCGAGACGGGCGGGAAAACTCGCCCCACTGTAGCCCAGCTCCGCGCGCGATGCAAAAACCGGGCGTGATTCCGCTGCGGATGGGTGCCATGTCCACGTCTTCGTGGACATGCATTTTCACCGGGGTACATGTCCACGCGGACGTGGACATGGCACACGATCGGTCACCAAGCCTTACAACGCATGACTGCCCTGTTGACGAATTAGCCGACCGTCGTCTTGAGCGCCTCGTGCAATTCGCCCAGATAAGGTGCATAGCGCTGCGAACGAGAGAGGGCCGACTTATAGAGCGGTTGCCGAATTTGCCAGTCGCTCGAGGTTGAAATCGGTCGGCCACTCTCATGAAAGTGCAGGCAACTTTCTTCCCAGGGCAGTTCGCAGAATTCAAGCACGCGACGCGTGGTGCCTGTTTGGTCCAGGACCATGTCTTCGTAAGCGACATCCAAGATCGGTAGCGGCAAAACTCGTCGCCAAAGGTTCATCATCGCGACGTAGTGTTGATAGTAGAACCCGAGGTCACTCAACGTCTGTGCGTAATCCGGTCGATCAGTAAAGCGGTTCATATAGCACGACACGCACGTATCGAGCGGATCGCGCAGGCAGTGAATGATCTTGGCCCGCGGAAACAGCAGCGCGATCAGCCCCAGGTTCCAAAAGTTGACGAGCATCTTGTCGGTAAAAGCCGGCTTGTCGCCCATTTCGACGCGACGGCGATTGAGATAGTCATTCGCCAAGCCGAGGGTTTGCGTCGCGGTCAACGCGTCGAGACACCGAGGAAATTCGCGCCCGCCGGTGATTTTCGGCAGTTCACCATAGAGCCGTTCCATGTCGGGCAGTTCCCCCGCGCCGTGGACCAGCGAGTGACTGGCCAAGGTTTGCTCCACAAGTGTCGAGCCTGAGCGGAACATGCCGACTATGAAAATCGGCGCTGTCGATTCATTGCCAAAGCCACGTCGGTTAGCAAACCACTCGGGCGTGAAGAAGTCACGCTGACTTTGAAAGCGCTGCACGCATGTCGAACGATCGTAGGGATGTGCCGTGACCGCGTGAGCCTTTTGAAAATGGGAAAACGCCACCGCGTAGTGACCAATATCTTCGTAAATCTTGCCGAGAGCGAAATGGATCGAGTAGCGATCATTGACCGTCAACTGCGGGCGAAGCAGTAGCTGCTCGAGTTGCACACACCAACCCAGATCTTCGCGCGTGTGTTTGCGGATCAATGCCAAGCCCAAGATCGCATCGCCGTCGTTCGGCGCAAGTGCGAGCACACGCTGATACGCCTGCCGCGATAGTTCAAACTCGCCGAGTTCTTTGTAGAGATGCCCCAAGTTCATCCAGTTCAACACGTGCTTGGGATCGACTTCAAGCGCGGCCAGGAAATGATGAATGGCTTCCCGATGCCGGCCGAGTCGCACGAGGCTGATGCCGACCGTGCCCCGCAGCCCACGCAGATCGGGCCGCAATTCGACCGCCTTGAGCGCCGTCGCCAGCGACTCATGAAATCGTCCGGCAGCCTGCAACGCAAGCGCGGCATTGGCATGAGCCAAGGCATTGGTGGGTTGCGTGAGAATGGCTTGCTGAAACGCGACGATCGCTTCCTCATAGCGACCCGCATGATAATAGCCCGAGCCGAGCAGATTGTGATACTCAGTGTTGGACGGGTCGAGCGCGGCTGCCTGCGACGCGAACTGGATCGTCAGATCGAACTGCCCCTTCGAGTGCGCCACGATCCCGCGAAGATGGACCACCTGCGCCAGCTTGGGCAGATCCGAGGTCAATTGACCATACAACTGGTCGGCATGATCGAGCTGTCCCGCGCGATGCAACTCCAAAGCTTGCGGCAGTAGCGTATCGAACGGCATGGAGCGAAGGAGCTTTCAGAACGGACGTCGAATCGTCTTGTCTAATCCTATGACGACCGACAATCGCCGCGATACTTAAATGGGGGCAGCCGCAAATATCGGCAGCGACTCACAACTCGGACATCGCGCGACAATGCCCACTTGATTCGGCCACGAACGTAATCGGAAGCTACAAGCGGTCATACCATCCGATAGCAAGCTTCGTGCCGGAAATGATTCGTGACGAGGCCTCCCTGTGTGTCCGCGGCAAATCATTAGAGATCAAGCGGTTGC
>JAEUIL010000739.1 GCA_016794255.1 Planctomycetaceae bacterium
GTACAGATTCACGTAGCGCACACCACGTTCGAGCAATCGCCGCGACAGCAGACAGTTGCGAGCATACGCGGCCAGCAACGGGTTCTGACTATCGGTGCCGTACAGCTTGTGGGTCTCGGCCGACTCTTGATCAAGTGCAGAAACCTCAGGGGCCGACACCTGCATCCGGGCGGCTAACTCATACGCCGACATGCGCGCCGCAAGCGCCGTATTGCCGGGGTTCTGCGCCATGTGCCGCTCGTTGAGCAGCTTGAGAAAACCGCGCGACGCCTGTTCCTCGTCGGCCGAGATCTCGGCGGGTCGCTTCAGGTTGCGAATATCGAGATGGGCGGCCATGACCATCGCTTGGTGCTTGGCCGGCAGGAAGCCGTTGCTCCAGTTCGCCTTGCCATTGGGCGGCTCGCCACGCACGTCGGGAAGCGCGACATAGGTTGGCAGATTGTCATTGGCGCTGCCGAGCGAGTAACTCAACCACGCGCCCGCGCTAGGAAAACCTTCCTGCACATGGCCGGTGTTCATGAGCACGCAGCCAGGACCGTGGGTATTGGTCTTCGACGTCATCGAATGGATAAACGCCATGTCGTCGACATGCCGGGCCATGTGCGGCAAGAGCGACGAGATGTGTTTGCCACTTTTGCCGCACGGCACAAACTTCCACGGCGGGGCCATGAGGTTGCCATTCTTGCCCTGGAACGATACCAAGTTCTCTTCGCCCGGCAGGGGCTGCCCACTGCGCTTGAACAACTCGGGCTTGTAGTCCCAGAAGTCGATGTGCGACGCCGCCCCGGGACAAAAGATTTGCAGGACTCGTTTCGCCTTCGCGGGAAAATGCGTCCGGCCGACACCCGGCTGCCAACCGTCCGACGTCGGCTTCGCATCCGCGGCACGGGCGGCATTGTCACGCATAAGCAGATCGAGCAGTCCGATCCCGGCGAGTGCCGAGAACGAATTGTTGATCATGCCGCGACGGGTGAGGATTGAATCAATCGGGGACATGATGACTTTTGGTGGACGGGGGGAGATTCAACACGGAGAACACAGAGGTCACGTAGAACGCACGGAGGAATACGGGTGAGTTAAATTTCGCCTTCCTCAACTAGGCACTAAGCACCAAGAACCAAGAACATTCCTCTTTCTCCGGTGTCTCCGTGGTGCACTCTTCCCGCATCACCTTTCAATTGACATGGATCAGTTCATTCGAGTTTAACATCGCGCGACAAAACGCGCGTAAGCCGTGAGTTTCGATCAACCGTAGGGCCGCGCTCAGCTCAGCGTCGACCGGTTCCCGAGCGTAGGCGATCTGAAACGCGCGGCGCACTTGATCGGCACTCGTCGGCGCGTCGTGTTTCAGCCGTTCGGCAAAAGCCATCGTCATATCGAGCGCGAAGCGGTGGTTCATCAACGTCAAGGCTTGCAGCGGCGTGACGGTGCTGGCTCGCCGCGGCTCGGCAGCGGCCGGGTCGGGACAGTCGAAGTCGGTCATCAAGTCGGTGCGGGCCGCGCGAGCGTTGTGATGATAGACCGCGCGGCGATACGTCTCTGGACCATGGACATCGAGCGGCACATAGGTCGCTACGTTGTCCTGGAGATACTCGTAGAGTTTGAAGCCCGGTCCACCCATCCGCAAATTCAGCTTCCCGGCCACACTGAGCAGTGCGTCGCGAACTTCCTCGGCAGTTAGTCGGCGCGGCGGAAAACGCCACAGCAATCGGCTGTCGCCATCTTGCCGGCTCGCGGCCTCGCGCCAGGTTGAGCTTTGCTGATACGTCGCCGATGACAGGATCAAGCGATGGATCGGCTTCCATTTCCAGCCGCCGCGAATCAACTCGGCCGCGAGCCAATCGAGCAGTTCGGGATGCGTCGGCCGCGAGCCCATGTAGCCAAAGTCGCTCGGCGTGTCGACGATCCCTTTGCCGAAGTGGTAATGCCAGATGCGATTGACCAAGACCCGGGCGGTGAGCGGGTTATCCGGCGCGGTGATCCAGTTGGCGAGCGCCAACCGCCGCGCGGCTTCGTCTTGTTGCGCATCGAGTTGATAGGGCGAAGCCCGATCTGCCAGCACGCGCAAACTGGCCGGCAGAACCGTGTCGCCCTTGCGTTGCGGATTGCCGCCGATGAACACCTGAAACGGCCCCGGCGCCGCGCGATGATTGCCAACCCACCACAGCGGCAACAGCGGCACCGCGGCGATTTGAGCATCCACCTCCTTTTGACGGCGACCAAACTCCGCGAGCCGTTCGCGGTCGTCGTCGGTCGTGACAAGCTTGAGCAAACGGTCACGCTTTCGCAGCTTGGATGGTGGAGCGCGATCGGCAGAGTTCGCCACTTCGCGCCACTCACGACCATCGGACGAAACTTCGATCGAATAGTCGCCGACGAACACGGTCAGTCCGTAATCTTCGGCCAACGCCCGGGGTCGGTCGCTAGAAAAGAACACGCGTCGGATTCGCTCGGGCTGTTTCAACTCGATGGTCAACGTGGGGCCCGTCGAGAGCCAGCGCTCGCCGAACTTGCCGTCGATGGTGAGCGACGCGCCGTAAGCCGCGGCAAAGTCTTTGGCATCGCGCGAAGCACCCTGCGCCTGACCGCCGTTCACCGCCAGGGCCACGTTTCGCGGCTCCGCTTCGTCGGTCCAGATTTCAAACTCGTCGAGGCGAAAGTTCTTCGTCTTCTCGTCGTCGCCATCGGTGCCGTCGACGGTCATTCGCACGAACTTGGCCGTGAGCGGTGTGAAGGTCTCTTCCGTGCCGTATCGACTGATCCGTGGTCGCGTCCAACTTGGCACCGCTGCCGACTCGCGTTGCTGGGCTCGTTCGTTCAATTCGCGTTCCAAATCGGCCCGGGCTTTCGATAACTCGGTGCGTGCGGCTTCAAGCGGGGCCAGTTTCGCTTGCCGCTCGGCACGGGCCGACGATGTGGCGACATCGCGGGCACCGTGGAACGTGCCGGCAAACGTGGCGTAGAGTGCGTAGTAATCTTGGCTGAGCAGCGGATCGAACTTGTGATCGTGACAACGCGCACAGCCAATCGTCAGCCCAAGAAACGCCTCGCCGGTGGCACGAATCATTTCGTCCATTTGATCCGCGCGAATCTGAGCCGCCGCGACCGGGTCTTGATTGCCGACATCATCGTACGGACCGGCGACCAAAAACGCAGAGCCGATCTCGACGTCCGGCTGATCCTTACCAATCACATCACCGGCCAGATGCTCGCGCACGAGTTGATCGAACGGCTTATCGTCATTGAACGAACGAATGACATAATCGCGGAACGGCCAGAGGTTCGTGATAATCTCATTGCGTTCGTAGCCGCGACTCTCGCCGAAACGAATCACGTCGAGCCAGTGTCGGCCCCAGTGTTCGCCGTAGCGGGGCGAAGAAAGCAAAGCTGAAAGCAGAGAGCTGAAAGCTGAGCTGTCGCGGAGAGAAGCTTCTTTCAGCTTTCGGCTTTCAGCGTTCAGCTTTTCCTCCCACTCCTTCACGTTTTCCACCGTGGGCGGCAAACCATGCAGGTCGTACGTCACACGGCGGATCAACGTGGCGGGATCGGCCGGCGGATTGGGCTCGAGCCCGTGTTCGCGCAGCTTCGCGAGCACGAAGCGATCGATCGGATTGTCGTTCCAACCGGGCGGCGGATCGGCGTTCGTCGGCGGGTCGACTTTCGCCAAGGGCTGAAACGACCAGAAGCTCGCGTCGGCCTTGGCCTTTTCCCGCAGCACGAAATTCTCGGGCCATGGAGCGCCAGCCGCGATCCACTCACGCAGGGCATCGGCCTCGGCGGTCGACAGCGGCTCGCCCTTCTCGGGCATCTCAGGCTTGGCCCCGTCCTGCGGAATCGCGCGGGTGTACAACGGGCTGGCCAGCGGCTTACCGGGCTCAACGGCCGCGCCCCCATCGCCTCCCCTGAGCACGCCGGCTCGCGTGGTAAGGTCGAAATTCCCCTTGAGATTGTCGGCCCGATGACAGGCGACGCATTTCGCCGCCAACACTGGCGCGACCCGCTCGACGAACTGCTTTTGCGCCTCGGTCGCGGGTGCCTCGGCCGCGTTCGCCGAGTTCCCCCACGAATCAAACGTCACCCACATCAACAGCAAGAACGACAGGTACTTCATGGAGTCCGACAGATCTTAATAGCACCGGGTTGTTTCGTTCCCTCAGTATATCACCCACAACCGACGATGATTAGTCTTTTGAGCACCGCGACCAACGCACTCGGGGCACGGCTCCCTGCATAGACTTTTGCCCGCTCGCAGGCGATAACAGAACCCCATTCATCGCTCCCTTCGCGGTCACCCTTGTCATGAAACGAATTCTGCTCGCGACGCTGTTGATTTCATCCCTGCTCGGCACCTCGACGACTCACGCGATCGAATACGATCTCGTCGTCTACGGCAACACGTCGGCCGGCGTGATTGCCGCGGTCCAGGCCAAGAAGCTCGGCCTGTCGGTCGTCGTGGTCGGGCCCGACAAGCATCTCGGCGGTCTCTCGGCCGGCGGGCTCGGTTTCACCGATACTGGCAACAAGGCCGTGATCGGTGGTCTGGCACGCGATTTCTATCATCGACTCTGGAAGCACTACCAAGAACCGTCGGCGTGGAAGTGGCAGAAGCAATCGGAGTATGGCAACAAGGGGCAAGGCACGCCCGCCATCGACGGCGCTCAACGGACGATGTGGATCTTCGAGCCGCATGTGGCCGAGCAGGTCTTCGAGGATTACATCCGCGAGTTTCAGTTCGAAGTTCACCGCGACCGCTGGCTCGATCGGGCCAAGGGCGTGGCCAAGCAAGGCTCGCGCATCACGGCCATCACGATGCTCAGCGGCGAAACCTACTCAGGCAAGATGTTCATCGACGCGACTTACGAGGGCGATCTGCTTGCCACCGCCAAGGTCGACTATCACGTCGGCCGCGAGTCGCAGCAGACCTACGACGAACAGTGGAACGGCGTGCAGACCGGCGTGTTGCACCACGGTCATCACTTTGGCAAAGTCAAAGAGCGGATCAGTCCGTATGTCGTGCCGGGCGATCCGAACAGCGGCGTGTTGCCCCGCGTGAGCACGGCGCATCCCGGCGAGTACGGCTCGGGCGACAAACGGATTCAGGCGTATTGTTATCGCATGTGTCTCACACAGCATGAACCGAATCGCGTGCCGTTTCCAAAGCCCGAGGGCTACGATCCCCGGCAGTATGAACTGCTGTTGCGTGTGCTCCAGGCCGGTTGGCGCGAGACGTTCGAGAAGTTCGATCCGATCGCCAATCTCAAAACCGACACGAACAACCACGGGCCATTCAGCACCGACAACATTGGCTTCAACTACGACTATCCCGAGGCGACTTACGAGCGGCGGCAGGAAATTCTCCGCGAGCACACGCAGTATCAGCAGGGTTGGTTGTACTTCATCGCCAACGATCCGCGCGTCCCCGAGGATGTGCGGAGCGAAATGGCCAAGTGGGGTTTGGCCAAGGACGAGTTCGTCGACAACGGTCACTGGCCGCATCAGATTTATGTACGCGAGGCCCGGCGGATGATCGGGCAATACGTGATGACCGAGAACGAACTGCTCAAGAAGCGTCCCACGCCCGAGTCGGTCGGCATGGGTTCGTACACGATCGACTCGCACAACGTGCAACGGTACATCACGCCCGAGGGGTACGTGCAGAACGAGGGTGACATCGGCGTTGGGCTGCGCGGCCCGTATGAGATTGCCTATGGCTCGCTGGTGCCAAAGCGCGGGCAAGCCGACAATCTGCTGGTGCCCGTGTGCGTATCGAGCTCGCACATCGCGTTCGGCTCGATCCGCATGGAACCGGTGTTCATGATCCTGGGGCAATCGGCCGCCACAGCCGCGGCTCTGGCGATCGATGGCAAGCTGACGGTGCAAGACGTTCCCTATGCGAAACTGCGTGAGCGATTGCTCGCCGATGGCCAAGTGCTCGAGTACACCGGACCGCTCAAGCCCGAGGGCCGCGCGGGCCGCGGCAGCATTGATCCCCGCAAGCTCAAGGGGGTGGTGGTCGACGACTCGCAGGCGAAACTGACCGGGTCCTGGACGCAGAGTCACGCCGCAGGTGAGTGGCTCGGCGGCGGCTATCAGCACGAGGGGAACTTGCGTGACAGCGCCGCCGCGGCGCGGTTCGAGGCTCGCTTACCGAGCGCCGGTCGCTACGAGGTGCGGTTCGCCTACACGCCCAACGCCAACCGGAGCAGCAAGACGCAAGTGACCGTCGAGCACGCCAGCGGCAGTAAGTTGGTGCTGATCAACGAACGCGAGCAACCCAAGCTCGACGGCATCTGGGTAACGCTCGGCGAGTATGAGTTCAGCGCCGATCGACCGGCGGTGGTGACGGTCACCAATTTCGAGTCCGATGGTTTTGTGGTGATCGACGGTGTGCAATGGCTGGCGAAGCCGTGAGGTGATGCCGCGATGCCGGTCAAGATTCGGGAATTGATCGCCGATCTCGAGCGCGCCGGTTTCGTAAATCGGGGCGGCAAGGGAAGCCATCGCAATTTTGTCCATCCGCGTGTGAGTCGCCCGATTACAATATCAGGAAAGCCGGGCGACGACGCGCAGCTGAATCAAGTGCGTGCCGTTCGCCAAGCCCTGCAGGAGTTGGAGACATGAAAGACAGCGCACGATATGCGAAGATCGTCGAGTGGAGCGAGGAAGATCAGTGCTACGTCGGCAGCGCCCCGGGCTTGATCTACGGCGGCTGTCACGGTGATGATGAACGGCAAGTCTTCGAGACGCTTTGCGAAATTGTCGAGGAAGCGATCGAACTCTATCGTCAGGATGGCAAGCCGTTGCCGCCACCAACGTCGGGCCGAGATTTTGCCACCAAGATGCAAGGCATCACCTGATCGCCTTGGCATGATTGGCAACGCGTGACTCGACGACTGCTCGCCGCTCTTTCTTCTCGTTTGATCCATGATTTGTGTAACGCTTGGCTTTCCGACATTCGCTGAACTGCTCGCCGAACAACGTCGGTTGCTCGGCGCGGGGGTGCCGCTCGTGGAGTGGCGGCTGGATCATTTGACTGAAACCATCGACGTCGCCGCGGCAGTGCGGTCGCGGCCGGGGCCGATCGTCGTCACGATCCGACGCCCGGAGGATGGCGGCAAATGGACCGGTGACGAAACTCGGCGGCGCGACATGCTGCGGGCGGCGATCGAAGCCGGGGCCGAGTTCGTCGACTGCGAACCGGATGCCGCTCCGCATTTGCCGCGCAATCCCGCCACGCGGCGCATCGTC
>JAEUIL010000628.1 GCA_016794255.1 Planctomycetaceae bacterium
CATGCCTTCGGGAGAAACCGGCTTGCGATCTGTGAGGCGAAAGGCCATTGCATCGGTGCGTGCATTCCGGAGCGTCGCGGCTTGCGCTTTGCCATGCCCTTCGGCCAGCGCTTCGGCAAAATTGGCGAACAAGACCGTAAACCACAGCCAGATCGCCACGCCGAGCACAAAGGTCGACGACTCCGCAGATTCAACCGTCGTGCGGCTCAACGAGTCGAACCAGAGCAGCGTCGTGAGAATACTGCCCAGATACACGGCAAACATCACCGGATTGCGCAGCTGCACCCGGGGATCGAGCTTCCGAAAGGAGGCTTGAATCGCCTCGCCGAGAATCTTGGCATCAAACAGTTTGGTCGATGTTTTTGTCATGTTGAGTGCTCCTAGTTCGCCGCCGTCATCAGCAGGTGCTCGACAATGGGTCCCAACGCCAATGCGGGGAAAAAGCTCAACGCTCCCACCACGATTACGACTGCCACCAAAAGGACGACAAACAGCGGTGTATGAGTCGGCAAAGTACCGGGGCCGGCGGGGACGTTCTTCTTTGCCGCCAAAGAGCCCGCGATCGCCAGCACCGGCAGCATCACCCAGAATCGGCCGACGAGCATCGCCAACCCGAGCAGCGCGTTGTAGAACGGCGTGTTTGCTCCCAGGCCGGCAAAGGCGCTGCCGTTGTTATTGCTCGCCGAGGAGACGGCGTACAGCACTTCGCTGAACCCGTGGGGGCCAGGATTGAAAATCGTTTCGCGACCAGACGGGGCGACGACCGCCACGGCTGTCCCTACGAGGACCATGGCACAGGGAAACAAGATCGCCAGCGAGGCCATCTTCATTTCAAACGCCCCGATCTTCTTGCCGAGATACTCCGGCGTGCGACCGACCATCAGGCCTGAGAGAAACACGGCGACAATCGCGAACATCAACATGCCGTAGAGACCGGAACCGACGCCGCCAAAAATCACTTCGCCCAATTGCATTAACCACATCGGGACGAGCCCACCTAAGGGCGTGAAGCTGTCGTGCATCGAGTTGACCGAGCCATTCGAGGCTGCGGTGGTCGCCACTGCCCACAAGGTCGAATTCACGATCCCGAAGCGCGCTTCTTTCCCTTCCATGTTGCCGCCAGCTTGCCGGTCGGAAGCCGCTTGCTCAACTCCGAGTTGAGCCAGACGCGAATTGCCCGTCTGTTCCGCGATCGTCGTCACGACCAGTAGCGGCACAAAGATCAGCATCATCGCCGCGAGTACCGCCCAACCTTGGCGACGGTCGCCCACCATTTCGCCGAACGTGAAACAGAGCGCGGCAGGAATCAGCAGGATCGACAAGACTTGGAGTAAGTTGGACAGCGGCGTGGGGTTCTCGAGCGGATGAGCCGAGTTCACGTTGAAAAAACCACCGCCATTCGTGCCTAGCTGTTTGATCGCCACCTGCGAAGCCACCGGACCGACCGCGATCGTTTGGGTCGTGACCGCCTTTCCTTCCGCATCGGTCGTCGGCTGCAGAAGTGCGACTTCGTGATACGAGTCGAACGTCTGCACGACACCTTGAGAAACCAACGCCACCGCCAACACCAGGGACAGCGGCACGAGAACATAAAGCGTGCCCCGCAATAGATCGACCCAGAAGTTACCGATTGTCTCGGTCGTATGCCGAGTGAACCCGCGGATCAACGCCATCAGCACAGCCATGCCGGCCGCTGCCGAGGCAAAGTTCTGCACCGTCAGCGCGGCCATCTGCGTGAGATAGCTCATCGTGGTCTCGCCACCGTATCCCTGCCAGTTCGTATTCGTCGTGAAGCTCACCGCCGTGTTGAATGACGAGTCTGGTGAAACCGCTGACAGCGATTGCGGATTGAGCGGGAGCCAACCCTGAGTGCGCTGGAACGCGTAGACCGTCAGGAAGCTCAGCAGGCTGAAGCTCAGAACGGCTAGCGAGTATTGTCGCCACGTCATCTCGACAGACTTGTCGATGCCGCAGAGCCGATACAGCAATCGTTCGACGGGCCCCAGGATGCGTTCGAGCCACGTTGTCGACCCGGAGTATACCCTGGCCATGTAGATCCCCAGGGGCTTCACACATGCCAAGAGAATTCCGAGATAGAGCGAAAGTTGCAGCAGTTCGTTGACGGTCATGAGAACTTCTCCGGTGCCAGCAGCGCAGCGGACAAATAAAACACGAGCACTAATGCCGTACCAAGCGCGAGAGTGGTTGTCCAATCCACGGTCAGTCCTCCGCTTTCAAGCTGCTGAAAAAATGGATGAGGCCATAGGAGCCGACAAAAAAGGCGAACCCGGCCAAGAGCCATACGATGTCCATGTCTGATTCCTCCGCACTACAGGTCATCGAATGAATTAAACCCGTTTCGGCGTCAAATGGGGGTCAAAAGTCGACTGCGAGTTATCAAATCTTTATCAAGATGCAACCTGTTGTTTGCCCTGCCTTGCTTTGCAAAGTTTCGGCCAGACGTCGAACACCGCAGGAGCTATAGCGAACCGAGTCTGCGGATAGGGCGGCCTAAGAAATCCTGCGATCTTGCCAGAATGTTGCGATCCTGGCAGTCCACACGCAGCTGGACATTACGACAAACGGTTCGTCGGCGCGTTGATGCGACGGAACACTGCTCAGTCGCGGCACCTAGTGGATAGTGGTGAGTATCAGGCAGCCAGCGATCGTCGTACACCCCACGAGATATCCCTCACGTAAACGCCGCCGCGACCGCATTCGACAAGTGCACCAATCGCCACGGTGCCCGGGCACGCAGATAGTTTGTAAAAATGATGCAAAAGCCTTGGGTTTCTGGATTCATCCAGACGACGTTCCCCGCCGAGCCGGTGTGGCCGAAGACGCGCCGACTGAGCAAATCACTCCAACTGTCAGACATGCCAAGATGATTGAGTCGCCAGCCTAAGCCCCAGGGCTGCGTGCGGCATACCGGCTCGGGTAAGTCGGGAAGATCGTTGAGACGGTTCGTGGTCATCATTCGTACGGTTGCGGGCGACAGCAAGCGAGTCTCGCCCGACTTCCCGCCGTTGAGCATCATCGCGCAGATGACCGCGTAGTCTTGCGGAGTGCTAAAGAGCCCGCCCGCCGGCGAACCAAACTCTTGCCAATACTGTGTGTTCCAGTTGCCGGGACTGCCCACTTGATACTCGGGGATCGTCGTGCGTACCAACCGCTCGCGGGCAAAGCCTTGTGATCCCAGGCCAGTCGATTTGAGACCGAGCGGTTGGATGATCTCCTCGCGTACGAACTCACGGATCGAACGCCCGGAAAGTCGCTGTACGATCTCGGCGACCAGGATCGTACCGGAGCTTGAATAGCTAAACTGAGTCCCTGGCTTGAAGGCTAACTCGGCCTTGATGATCTCTTCGACAAATCGCGCTAAAGGGACTTGTTGACTTCGTAGTTCAGCGTTGCGGGGCAACTCGTCGGGCAGGCCCGAGGTATGCGTAAACAGGTGGAGCACCTGCGTATGCTCGCGGCCTTGTCCCGTGAACTCGGGAATGTAGCGACTGACGCGATCGCTAAGATTCAGCAGTCCACGCTCAACGAGCAGCATCCCGGCGGTGAAGATCACGGGTTTGGTCACCGATGCCATGTAAAACATCGCATCGTCGCGGATCGGCTCCGCATCGGGCTCAGGACCCTGGCGTCCGAAGAACCGCGGTTGGAGAGTCTTTCCATGACGACCCACGAGAATCGCCCCACCGGGTACTGGCGCATTGGGCCCCGTCGTCCATTTCTCCAGCAGATCGTAAGCGACCTGCAAGCGCTGAGGATCGAGTTGAAGGTCAGCGGGTTGGACTTCGGGTAATGCGGCGGCGCGGACGGGTCGCGGAGCGATGCTACCTGCCAAGGCTGCTCCACTGACCAACGCAGCATTTTGCAGCAACGCCCGGCGGGAGAACGACATTCCTGTGGGCATGACGGTTCTTTCTCATCAAGTTGG
>JAEUIL010000745.1 GCA_016794255.1 Planctomycetaceae bacterium
AATCAAAGGTCGCTAACCAACGCGAGAACGGCACCTTCTCGGCATACAGCAAGATGACGTGCGGCACCTCGGACGGCGTGATCGTGCCGTCGATGCCGCCACCCTGAGTGCGATTGTCGAACGTCGCACCACGGGCACGAAAGCGGATCTGATACATCCCGTCGGCCGAGGCCGTGAACCGCGAGCCGGAACTGTTGGACATCCAACTCGGCGGATCGAGATTGGCATTGCGAACGATCACGAGCCCGTGCGACGGCTTGGGCGGATAGGTGCGGTCAGGACGCGGCGGTGGCGGCTCGGCGAACACGGCGCGAAACGTGAGTTCTTTCGGCTGCGGATACAGAATCGTCGCCCGATGCAACGCCATCTCAGCCGCTTTGAGATACGCATCTTGCTGCACATAAGACATCGTGAGCGCTTCACCCACGGTATCGAAGCCGCCGAGTTCTGCGTCGCCCGGCAGACCGTCTTTCACTTCGAGCCACGGCAGCGCGAGTAGATCGCGGAGCGTGTGTTCGTACTCGACTCGATTCAGTCGCCGCAACACCGTGCGACCCTCGCGGCGTTGCCGCTGCAAATCGGCATCGATCAACGGTTGCCGCAGTTGCTTAAGCAGCTGTTGCTTCTCGGCGACCGGTGGCTGCTTGGCGTCGGCCGGCGGCATGTCGCCCAGCGCCAGACGATCGAACAAGCGCACCCAAGCGCTAGCTGACTTGCGATCTTGGGGCTGCCAGCCGAGCGTGTCGAGCTTTAATCCACCCGCCGGATCGGAACCAGCGTGACATTCGACGCAGTACTGTTCGATAAACTTCCGCGCGACATCTGCGGGAAAGTCCGCCGCAGGGGCGACGACCGTCAGCATGCCCCACACCACACTACCGAGCGCGAGCAACCACGCGCTGTAAGCCCGAGCCCGAATCGAAACTGCTGCTGTTTGCCGCATCATGCTTAGGTCAGACCGGGGATCGGTTCAGCGTGATACACAAAGTGCGGTCGGCTCGACGAGTCGTGCCAGGCCGCCGTGCGTGGGATGCCGAGCGCCTCGTAGATTGTCGCAGCGAAGTTTTCCGGCGTTTGAGCCATCGTCAGCGGAGAACCGCCGAGTTTGTCGGACGAACCGATCACCCGGCCACCCTGAACGCCGCCGCCCGCGAGTAGCACGCTCTGCACGCCGCCCCAGTGATTGCGTCCCGGCGTTTTGTAACTCGGCCCGCCCGAGATATAGGGCGTGCGACCGAATTCACTCGCCATCACCACCAGTGTCGATTCCAACAGCCCTCGATCGTGGAGATCATCGAGCAACGCCGACACGGCGCGATCGGTCGGCGGAAAGAGTTTGTCGCGCAAATGCTCGGCAGCGTTGCCGTGAGTATCCCAAGTGCCGACGTTGCCCAGGTTGACCTGCACCAGACTGACGCCCGACTCGATCAACTGACGCGCCATCAGACACGACCAGCCGAACGAATTGCGACCATAGCGGTCTTGCACGTCGGCCGGGGCGGCATGCACGTCGAACGCGCGTTGCGTTGACTTGTCAGCGAGCAGCGAGACGGCATCCTGTCGAAAGCGATCGAACTCGGCAATCGAGGCGACTTGCTCCAACGCTCGCCGTTGCGAACCGATCGCGTCGAGCAATTGCAGGCGACTATGAAAGCGTTCGCGTTCCATCCCCTCGGGCAACGACAGATTCGGCGCTTGAAAGGGAATGTTCTTGTTGGGAATGGGGGCGTCGAGATTGTCGAACGCATAGTCGGGATACGCGCCCAGCACATCGTTGCGATACGGTGCCGCCTCGACGAACCACGGCTCGCGCGCGGCCCCCATCATGCCCGCGCCTTGGCCGGGCGGAATCTTCAACAGCCGCGGCTGAATCAATCGCTCGGGCAAAATCATCGCCGGCGGCAAATTCGTCCGTGCCGGCAGCACCGCATTGGCAATCGCGGCCATCGACGGCCAATCGGTCGGACTCGGCTTGTTGATATCGAACGCGGGCGGCAGCGGCGTGCGGCCCGAGAGCATGACCATGTGTCCTTGGAAATGCTCGTTGAACGGATGCGTGAGCGAGCGACACAGCGACCAATGCCCACTACGTTGGGCAAGCAGCGGCATGTGCTCGCAAATCTCGAAGCCGGGCGTCGCCGTGGCGATGGGCTTGAACTGCCCACGCACGCGTTCCGGCGCGGCAGGCTTCATATCGAAGCTGTCGATCTGCGACAGACCGCCCGAGAGAAAAATGAAAATGCAGTTGCGCGCCTTCGCCGGGCGTGCGTTTGTCGTCTCCGCCCGTAGCGCCGAGACGTGGTTCATGCCGAAGCCGAGCAAGCCAATCGCGCCGGCCTGGACCATCGCACGGCGGGGAATCACCGGATGACTCGGCACGCGATTCATGGGCGAGTTCATGATCGTCAACATCCTGTTTCACGAGGCGACAACGGACACACGACGACAACGAAGAATTCGATGACGCGCTCTGACTCAATGCTCGGAGCGACAACGAACGATAAGGCGGGAAGCAACAGCACGTCGGCGGGAACCACGCAGGCCGTCGCGATTGCCAACCATCGGCTACGGACTCTCGGCGGTCGACTCCTATTGAAAGTGATATCGGCGACGCATGCAATCCTGATGATGCGATTTCGTCGACCCATTCCTATTGGCCAGACATCTCCGACAAGGGCCCCCTCAGGTGGAGAGATTCACTTGAGCGTCGAAAGAAACTCGACCAAATCCCGCACTTCCCGCGCTGTCAGGGCACGTTCCACGCTGGGCATCGCCGAGGTCGGTGAGCTACGGTCGTCGATGTCGTTGACCGCGACTTTCACGATCTTCTTCTCCGGCGTTTCGATCGTGACGTGCGTCGCGTCTTCGTCCCGCAAGATGCCCGCGACAATCGTACCGTCGCTGAGCACCAACGTGACGGTCCCGAAGCCTTTGGCGATCTTGGCGTTGGGGTCGAGCAGCGACTGCAGCAAGTCGGCGCGAGGATGACGCTTGGCGACTTCGCTCAAGTCAGGTGCGGCGGTGCCACCCTCGCCACGAACCTTGTGACAGCGAATGCACTGAGCCGTCGAACTTCCCACGAACAACGCTTGCCCCCGTTCGGCATCGCCACCTACGAGCGAGACACTGAACTTGGCTTGCCTATCTTTGAGCGGCCACGATTTCTTGAATCGATCGAGCGCTTTCACGATGTCGGCATTGGTCCGTGACTCACACGCTTCTTGAACATCGAGTTGCAATTCGGCTGGCACCCTGCCGGTCGCGAGTCGCTCGGACCATTGAGTCAACAAGGTTTCGACTGCCGGCAACTTGAGACCGGCCAGTGTCGCGAAGGCCCGTTGACGTTCGATCAACGCGGCATTGTCGTTCGCAGCCACGGCGGCGAGCAACGGCAAGGCACGCTCGGGCGAGATGCCGGCGAGCACGTGTCGTCCCTCGGCCCTGAGCATGGGGGCGGGATCATCCAGCACCGCCTCGACGACGCGCGGCAACTCCGCATGCTTGCGTGCGGCCAAGAGTCGCAACGCCTCGACGCGAGTCTTTGCATCGCGCTCGCGATTGGTGGCCCAAGCCAAGAACGTGGCGTCATCGGTCTTAATGTCGAGCCGCACGATCAACTGGATCGCGGCGACTTGTAGCTCGCCCGTGGTCGTGCTGAGCAATGCCGATACATAAGGTTCAAGCGCTTCACGCACAATCTGCGGGTCGCGGTTTGCCAACGGTCGCCAGAAGCCGGTGACTCGGTCGCGCTGCGAAGGCGTCGACCAATCGCCGAGCGCTGCGAGCGCCTCGGCCCGCATCGTGAGCGACTGTTTCGGGTCGGTGACAAATGCCGCCAAGGCGCGGACATTGTTGGACTTTCCGAGTCGGAAATGAGCGTGAATCGCCCGCCGCACCAGCGGTTCGTGGTCGACTTGGGCCGAACCATGCGTCAAGCGTGCCGCGAGCGCCGACGTCTCGCTGTCCAACGGGAGATCGTTGATCGCCCGGGCGGCTTCGGTCGCGACCGCCACATCGACATCGGCCAAGAATCGCGACAGCCGCACATCTTCAAGCCGCCGCAAGGCCAACACCACCGACAATCGCACTGCTGCGCTGTTGTCACGCTCGTGATCCAGTAACGCGGCCGAATCGCCGATCGCGGCGAGTGCTGTAACCGCGGCATGACGGATATACACGTCGCGATTGTCATTGGTGCGGATCAACGTGACAAGCGGCTCAAGGGCGGGGCGAAACTTGAGTTGTCCCAAGGCCTGTGCGGCAAAAAACTGCACACGCGGACTTGTGTCGTCGAGCAAGGCCAGCAATCGTTTCGCTGCCGGTTGCCAACCGACGTCGCCGACGACCTTCGCCGCTTGAGCGCGGAGTTCCGCATCCGTGTCGTTCAACAACGGCTCGACATGCGTGAGCACGTCGGGCTTCTGGCGAGCGATTTGCCACAGGCCCCACAGGGCGTGCAATCGCACGAGGCGTGGCTGTCGATTGTCGAGCAACGGACGAAACACTTCCACCGCCGCGGCACCGCGCTCGGCCAACGCGAACTGCGCCCGCTGTCGCACGCGTTGATCGGAATGGGCGAGCAGCTTGGCCAGCTCTTCGTTCGACCGTTGTTTGAAACCCTCGGCGAACAATTGGCGAGTTTGCTTCACCTGGGGATCGGCGAGCTTCGTGCGATCGAACAGCGTGTAAACGCGACCGGCACTGCCCGCGCCGCTCCAATCGAGCGTGGGAAACTCGGAAACATACAGCTTGCCGTCGTATCCGAACTCGGCGTCGGTGGCCTTGAGCGGCTTCAAAAAGTCGTGATAGTCGACGATGGTGAAGCCCGCGCCTTGCGGTTGGACGGCGAACGATTCGAGGCCGCCGTTCCCCGTGTAATTACACATGAAGAAGTGCCCGCGATAACGATCGGCGAGCCCGACGCCCGGATAATACGTGAACCCCGACGGGCCCGCGCCGAGATGCCCGACCGGCGGCACGATCCACGCCGGTTGCTGCTTGTCGGCCCGCGACCACATTTTTTCGGCATGCCAGGGCCCGGTCAGGTACGGAGTGGCGAGCGTCTGAAACGCCATGTTCCAACCGCTGTCGCCGCCATGGACCACATACACGAGTCGTGCGCTGTCACCTTTGTCGCAATTGTTGTCGTCGGCGAACAGATTGCCGAAGTCGTCGAAGGCGAGTTCCTGCGGATTGCGTAAACCGCGGTGTACCACTTCCAAGTGCGAACCGTCGGCCTCGCAGCGAAACACCGCCCCCTGACGTGGCCCGTGCAGCGTTTGACCCTCGCGCGTGACGATGTGATAGCCACGATCGCCGATCGAGAAATACAGTCGCCCGTCGGGTCCCCAGACCAGGCCGTGCAAATCGTGCCCCAGGAAAGCGGCGTTCACGCCGAAGCCGCTGAGCAGTTGCTCACGTTCGTCGGCTTGACCATCGCCATCGCGATCACGTAGCCGCCACAAGTGCGGAATGCAGGTGAAGTACACGTCGCCATCGCGAGCCATGACCCCGGCCGCGAGACCATCGAGCGGACCATTGAATCCGCCGGCAAAAACTTGCGACCGATCGGCACGCCCATCACCGTCGCGATCTTCGAGTAGTCGAATCTGGTCCGAGTACTTCGAGAACCAATCCATACCGCCGTCGAATTTGTCGGCGAACTTGCGAAACATCGCCAGTCGGTCGTCGGTCGTCTGCAATTGCAGATCGTCTTCGAGCAGGAACGGTCGAGTGCGGTTCTCCTCGGTCCCGCGATTGAAGCGGTACTCCTCGGCCACGAACAAGCGTCCCTGTTCATCGAGACCAATCGCAACGGGATTGCCGATTTGCGGATCGGCGGCGAACAGTTCGACCTGCATCCCGGGCGGAAACCGAAACGCGGCCATCGCCGCTTTGGCCGCGGGAGCGCCGTCGGCAGCGGGTTCAACGGCGTGGGCCGAGTCGAATACCAAGCAGCTCAGCGTCGTGCCAACGAGCCAAACGAGTCGGATGAAACGCGACGTGTGCATGCGAACGGGTCTGCGGCGAGGTCGATTACGATTCGTACTTGATCTCGAGAATCTCGAACTTCATCTTTCCCTTGGGAACGGGAATCTCGACCTTGTCGCCGACCTTCTTGCCGACCAACCCTTGAGCGAGCGGGCTGGAGATGTTGATCTTGCCCGAGTCGTAATCTTCGTCGCCAGCGCCGACCAACGTGAACGATTCTTCGTCGTCGAAGTCGAGATC
>JAEUIL010000688.1 GCA_016794255.1 Planctomycetaceae bacterium
AGCGATTGGTGAAGACGATCGTGACGAGTGCGACGTATTTGCAAAGCTCACGAGTCAACGCGTCGGGAGGTCGCGGCTTGGGGCTGTCCGATCCCGATAATCGTCTACTCGCCCGGGGCGCTCGCTTCCGACTGTCGGCTGAGATGGTCCGCGATCAAGCGTTGTTTGCCTCGGGTTTGCTCGTCGAGCGCGTCGGCGGACCGAGCGTGAAGCCGTATCAGCCGCCAGGCTTGTGGGAAGAAATCGCCGCGGCGATCGTGCCGTATGTGCAAGACCATGGTGACGATTTGTACCGTCGCAGCATGTATACGTTTTGGAAACGGACCGTTGCCCCGCCAGCGATGATGACGTTCGACGCAGCCGGGCGTGAGGCGTGCGTCGTTCGCGCCTCGCGCACCAATACGCCGCTGCAAGCGTTGAATCTGCTCAATGACGTGACGTATGTCGAGGCGGCTCGGGCGCTCGCTCAACGTGTGATGCGCGAGCGGTCGACGAGCGACGAGCGACTTGTCCGCTTGTTTCAACATGTGCTCGCGCGTCAGCCGCAGACGAACGAGCTGCGATTGCTCAAGCAGAGTCACGAGCGACACCTCGCTCGCTATCGCGCCGATCAAGCCGCAGCCCGCAAGTTGTTGACGGTCGGCGAATCAAAGCGCGACGAGTCGCTCGATCTCGTCGAACACGCCGCGCTCGCCGCCGTGGCGGGCACGGTGCTGAATTTGGATGAGACGGTGACGCGAGAGTGATTGACGACTTGCATAACGCTGCGAGCGTTGACGCTAGGACGGGGATGTTCATTATGCAAATTTAAGGAAATCCTACATAAAGTTTTTAGGAATGAATTCGCGACGAAACGCGACCAGTTTCATTGCGGTCACCGCGCTAGTTATTCAATAGTCCCGCGCCCCAAATGCGATGAGTCGGGGACGTCTCATGAGTACCAACAATATGGCTACGCTCGCCGAAGCATTTCAAATTGCAGTCAGCCATCACCAAGCTGGCCGTCTTGATGACTCACGCGACGTATGTGAGAAGATCTTAGCCGTGCGCCCCCAGCATCCTGACACGCTTTTTCTGATGGGCACAATTTCGATACAGAAGTCGGAATTCGCTGCCGCAGTCGACACGCTCGAACGGGCCATCGCGGCGCAGCCATCGAATGACATGTTTCGCGTCCGTTTGGCCCTGGCTTTGCGATTGGGGAATCGTCTTGAGGAAGCAGTTGCAATGCTACGGACCGTCTTAGAACGACAGCCGGACCTGCTTGAAGCCATGAATTTACATGCTGACATAGCGGCACAGCAAGGACAATGGAACGAAGCAGAGCTCCTTTATCGCAGGGTACTGCAACGCTCTCCCGAGAACGCATTGGTGCATAACGCATTGGGAATCGTTCTGCAGTCACTCAAAAAATATGATCTGGCAGTCGATTCCTATCAAAAGGCGTTGGCGTTGATGCCAATGGCAGATACTGCGAACAATCTCGCGAATGTTTACGTGTCGTGCGGAGATTCAACTGTTGCGCTCGAACTTTACGAGCGGGCCATCGCGATGCGTCCCGATTTCGCAAGCGCTCACTACAACCGGGCAAACGCGCTTCGGGACCTGAACCATGTCAGCGCAGCGGCAATGGCTTATCGGCGCACGCTCGAACTGTGTCCGAGCCTTTGGCAGGCCGCCTGCAATCTAGGACTACTCCTTCAAGACACAGGCGAGGTCGACGAGGCCGAGCGACTGTTTCGTGCCGCCGTAGCTCAACAGCCCAACGAAGCAGACCCCTGGAACAATCTAGGAGCATTACTAATGCAACGGGGACAGTGCGACCAGGCGCTTGTAACGTTGCGTCAGGCGATTGCGATTCGCCCGCGATTCGCAGCCGCATGGAACAATCTCGGTAACCTGCATAAGTCACTGGGACAGGAAAGTGACTCACTGGAATGTTACCGTCAAGCGATTGATATTGAGCCTAATCTGACGGGCGCTCTCATCAATCTCAGCGGCTTGCTCAAATCACAAGGAGATTTGGACGGAGCGGAGCAGTTTGCTCGACAAGCGTTGATTAGCACACCGGACAGCGCTCTTGCATATGACGCATTAGGAAACGCATTGATCTATCAAGGGCGAATATACGAAGCAATTGACGCCTACTTGAGTAGCATGCAAATCAACGCTAACGACCCCCGTGCGCACAGCAACTACCTATTTGCGTTACAGTATCGTCCAGGCGTAACTTTAGAGGAACTGAAGAATGCGCATTCGCAATGGAATGACGCGCATGTAGGTCATATTGTTCGCGCTGATCGTTGGCCAATGATTGACATCAACCCTGACCGCCCGCTCAATATCGGCTTGGTGTCAGCCGACCTGTGTTATCACCCGATTGGTCACTTGTTGAAGCGGTTTTTGGGATGTGTGGATCGCGGTCAGGGACGACTATTCGCCTACTCGGATCGTGTGACCCATGACGCTCTAACCCTTCAGCTTCGCAATAGTTGTGATAAATGGTGCGATTCGGCAACGCTGAATGACGAACAGTTAGCGCAACAAATCGAACGCGATAGAATCGATGTATTGCTTGACTTGAGCGGGCACACAGGTGGGAATCGTTTAACCATGTTCGCGCGGAAACCGGCTCCATTGCAAGCCTCATGGCTTGGGTATGTTGGTTCTACCGGTGTCGACGCAATTGATTTTGTCATTGCGGACGATAATCTTGTGCCGGATCATTTAGTTTCACAGTATCGTGAACGCGTCATTCGTCTACCAATCTCGTCGTGCTGTTACGAAGTCCCCGTTACTGCTCCGGCGGTCGGTCCATTACCGGCACAGTCGCATGGCAGGATCACCTTCGGTTCCTTCAACAACTTTGCGAAGGTTACCCCGCAGGTGATTGAGACTTGGGGAAAGATTCTAAAGAGGGTACCTAGTTCGCGATTGTTAATGAAGTTTCGGGGCGGGCAATGTTCGTCGGTTCAACGATATTTTCGCGATCTGTTTGAGAAGTGCGGAGCGGATCAAGAGCGGATCAATATCCAGGGAGCTTCGCCGTTTGGTGAGATGCTTGAGCTATACAATACCACAATTGATATTGGCCTTGATCCTTTTCCGTATACAGGCGGAACTACAACAATACTTGCTTCCTACATGGGCGTGCCAACGATTACGCTCCCCGGCGAAACTTTGGCTTCGCGTCAGTCCTTCGCCGTTCTTAAGGCGTTAGGCGTCGAGGAGACGATCGTCCAGAATCTCGACGAATACATCGAGCGTGCAGTAGAACTGTCCCACGACCAAGTGCGTCTAGCCTTGCTACGCTCCATGTTGCGGCCACGTTTTCTTGAATCTCCTCTGGCCAATGCGGAATTATTGACGCGAAATTTGCTCGCGAGCCTCAGAGCTGTTTGGCGTGAATGGTGCGAGAAGCAGGCAGACGCGTCCGATCGATGACGAGAAGTCTGCGTGAGAAGTCTTTGGAGTTCATGAATTATGATGACCTTTTCAGTCAATATACTCCGCCGTGCATTTCTCTCTACCGGAGGAGCGGGACTCGGTTCGCTCGTCCTTTCAGAGCTGTTGGGCAATGAGTCAAAATCCTCGTCACCGAATCTCCAACGTGTCGGCGGACTCGCCGAGTTGCCGCATTTTGCGCCCAAAGCCAAACGCGTCATCTATCTCTTTCAAAGCGGTGCCCCGTCGCAAATCGATCTGTTCGATCCCAAGCCGGGGTTGAAAGATGCTCGGGGCACGGAGTTGCCCGATTCGGTCCGCATGGGTCAACGCCTGACCGGCATGACGTCGGGACAAAAGAGCCTGCCGATCGCGCCGTCGATGTTTAAGTTCGCGCAGCATGGCAAAAGCGGGACTTGGCTCAGCGAGTTGCTGCCGCACATGTCCGAGGTCGTCGACGAGATCTGCGTCATTCGCAGCATGCATACCGAGGCGATCAACCACGACCCGGCGATCACGTTTATCAACACCGGGCATCAACTCGCGGGTCGACCGAGCGCCGGAGCCTGGGCCTCGTATGGCTTGGGGACCGAGAACAAGGACTTGCCCGCGTTCGTGGTAATGATCTCGCGCGGTACGGGTCGCCCGGCCGATCAACCGCTTTACGATCGACTCTGGGGCAGCGGGTTCCTGCCATCGCAGCATCAGGGCGTAAAGTTTCGCAGCGTCGGTGATCCGGTGTTGTATTTGTCGAACCCGCGGGGCATCGACGCCGAGACGCGCCGGCAGCAGCTTGATGACTTGGGCCAACTCAATCAACTGAAGCTCGGCGAGCAAGGCGATCCCGAGATTGCGACGCGTATTGCCCAATACGAACTGGCGTACCGGATGCAGACGAGCGTGCCGGAACTGACTGACATCTCGAACGAGCCGCAAAACATCCTCGACATGTACGGGCCCGAGGTGACCAAGCCGGGAACGTTTGCCGCGAACTGCTTGCTGGCCCGGCGGTTAGCCGAGCGCGGCGTGCGATTTACGCAACTCTTTCACATGGGATGGGACCATCACACGAACCTGCCGAAATCGATGCGTGGCCAATGCTACGACACCGACCAAGCGTCGGCGGCGTTGATCAAAGACTTGAAACAACGCGGCTTGCTCGACGACACGCTCGTCGTCTGGGGAGGCGAGTTCGGGCGGACGATCTATTGCCAAGGCAACCTGACCGCGACGAATTACGGACGCGATCATCATCCGCGTTGTTTCTCGATTTGGATGGCGGGCGGGGGCGTCAAGCCCGGGCTGACGTTTGGCGCTACGGACGAACATAGCTACAACATCGTCGCCGACCCGGTGCATGTGCACGACTTGAACGCGACGATCCTGCATAGCCTAGGCGTCGATCACAAGCGGTTAACCTTTCGGTTCCAAGGCCGCAACTATCGGCTGACCGACGTGCATGGCGAGGTGGTGAAGGGAATTTTGAGTTAGCTGGCGAGGGAAGAGAATGACAAAATCATGGTGGACAGAATCATGAAATGCGAAGACGAGACAGGATCATGATGAACAGGATCATGAATTCGCGAGGATCTCTGGGGTTTTATGATCCTGTCTCACCATGATCCTGTCGCTCTGCATATGATTTTGTTCCCGGATGATTTTGTCATTGGGCTGTTTATTCACCGTTAGTACTTTCTACTTTGCATCAACGATCCATGGATGGATTTCTCTCATCGGCCAATCGCTGGCATACGCTGATCGTCGCGGCAGCGGCGAGTGTCGTGTTTTGGTTGGCGCAGCCACCGTGTGGACTGCGGCCCTTGGCGTGGTCGGTGCCGGTCGCCTGGGCGTATCTGGTGAAATTGCCGACGCTGCCGGGGCGTCGACCGTACCTGATGCTGTGGTTGGCCGGAATGCTGTACTGGCTGCTGGCCGTCTATTGGGTCTGTCTACCGCATCCGGTCACGAGCCTCGGTTGGCTCGCGCTCGCGGCGTATCTGGGCGTGTATCTGCCGTTGTTTATCGGCCTGTCGCGAGTGGCCGTGCGCTGGTGTCCTGTGAATGTGGCGTGTGCCGTGGTCTGGATGGGCTTGGAACTCGCACAGGCTCACCTGCTCAGCGGGTTTCACATGGCGGCGTTGTCTCACACGCAGTTCCGCTGGCTGAATCTGATTCAGATCGCCGATCTCGGCGGCTCGTATCTCGTAAGCGGCTTGATCGTGTTTGTCGGCGCGTCGATCACGATGGCGATTCAAGCGAGAACGGTCGTCCCGCGGGGAATTCCACTCGCCGCGGCCCTTGTGCTGTTGGCCTCGACGCTCATCTACGGTTCGCTGAGCCAGTCGCTGGCGACAACCGAGCCCGGCTTGCATGTCGCGCTCATTCAAGGTTCGATCCCCATGCGGGTCGTGTCGAGCGCCGATGAGTATCGCGTGGTGCGTGAGGCGACGAATCGCGAGTATTTCACGCTGACCGAGTCGGCCCTGCGCGAGCGTCCCCAAACCGAGCTCGTGATCTGGCCCGAGACGATGGTGACCGAGTCCTATGTGTCCGTGGACTCGGATGTGACCCAGATCGATGGTCAGTCGGTGACGCGCGAACAGATCGAGAACATGGTGCTGACGCAACAGGGCAAGATCGGCTCGATCGCGCGGCGTTTTGATCGACCGATGCTGCTGGGGATCGACGCCTGGAACTACACCAAGAACGGGCAGCAACGCTTCAACTCGGCCGTGCTCGTCGATCGTGCCGGGCGACTGGGCGTGCGCTACGACAAAATGCATCCGGTGATGTTCGGCGAGTACATTCCCGGCGCCGATTGGATCCCCGGTCTGTATCAGATCACGCCGCTGACCGGCGGCATCGAATGGGGCAAGTCGGCGCTAGCTGCGCAAGTGGCGAATCGGGCCGACGAGCGCTTCACGCTCTGCCCCAGCATCTGCTACGAGAGCGTGCTGTCGCACGTCATCCGGCGACAGGTGACTCAACTGCGGGCGAAAAACCTCGAGCCCGACGTGCTGGTGAATCTAACCAACGATGGTTGGTTTCATGGCTCGGCCGAGCTCGACATGCATTTGGTCTGCGGCGTGTTTCGAGCCATCGAGTGTCGCAAGCCGTTTTTGGTTGCGGCCAACACGGGCATCTCGGCGGTGATCGACGGCAACGGGCAGATCGTCGCTCGGGGCGGGAAACAGCAGTCGACGTACGTCGCGGCCGAGGTGCGACGCGATCCGCGGCGGAGCCTGTACTTGGCCTGGGGCGATCTGCCGGCGGGCGCGTGTCTGCTGACGTGCGTCGTTCTCGCGGGGCTGGGAATCCGGCGGCGCTCGTAACCGGCCCGGGGGGCGAGTGGCCAGCTCGGCTGTAAACTTCAGCGGCGCAATGATTTCGGCCGCGAGCATGCGTGTCCGTTTATGCGGGCTGAGACGGCTGGAGAAGCTGAGTTTCCCCAGCGTTTTTCGTTGACGTTAATTTTTGAGGCTGCCTATACTGAAATTCTAGTCGGGAAGTATCATTCCCGCCCCAACGCGTGGGTCCCCGTGCAATTCGCAATGTTTGCGAGGAATCGGCCATGAATCTGATCGGCAAAATCTTAGTCACTTTGATCTTCGTGATGAGCATCGTTTACCTGGGGTTTGCAACCACGGTTTACTCGACGCATCAGAATTGGAAGGCGCGAGTGACCAAGCTCAAGGCCGACATCTCGAAGGCCGATCAGCAAAAGGCCGAGATTCAAACCAAGCTCGACGCCGAAGTGAAGAAGTTGCAGGCCGAGCGCGACGCTGCTCAGCAGTTGCTCGGCACCGCGCAACAAGCGCGTGAGACGCTCGTCAAAGAGAACGAGGCCAAGGCTGCCGAGTTAGCCAAGCTCGAAACCGATCTGCGTGACCGCACTGCCGCCGCTGCGACCGCCAATCAGAACTTGGCCGCCGCCGACGCGAAAGTCGAAAAGCTGCGTCAAGAGATTGCCGATGTCCGCACGCAGCGTGACGATAACTTCAAGAAGGCGACGGTGCTGCAAGACGAAAAGAACGCGCTCGGCGCGGACAAGAAACGGCTTGAAGATGTGAACGCCAAACTCGGCGAGCAAATGGCCAAGGCCAAACTCGTGCTTGATCGTAACGGACTGTCGGTGGAAACGAATGTCGATGGCATTCCGCCCAAGCTCGACGGTATCGTGTTGGCCGTGGCCGACAATCTCGTGGAAGTGTCGATTGGTTCGGATGACGGACTGGCTCGCGGCCACGAGTTGAGTGTTTCGCGGGCTTCGAAGTTCGTCGGCAAGGTGCGCGTGATTAGCACCACGCCGGACAAGGCTGTCGCTCAAGTGATCGCTGACTACCAAAAAGGCCGCATCGAGAAAGACGACCGTGTCGCAACCCGAATCCAATGAAATTCGCGTCAGCATCCTGTCGTATGTCAACATTTACACGACAATGCTGATGCTTTCGCTGTTGGCGATGGTGATCGCCGTGGTGCTGTTGGTGCTTGAGCTGTCGAGTCTCGATTGGGACAAAGACGCCCGCAGCATCAGCCAACTTGATCGCTCGCGCGCGATCGAGATCGCACGACTCGTTTAACTGCGTGGTGGACCGCCACGGTCTCGTCAGCGCAGGCCACGATCATTTCAGCCCAAAGCGCCGTAGCTTGCTGAAGAGCGTACTGCGGGGAATGCCCAACAGTCGGGCCGCTTCGCTCTTGTTGCCCCGACAATCGGCCAGCACGGTCACCAATCGTTCGCGCTCGACGGCAGCCAGATCGTCGAACAACCGCTCGGGCATGATCGTGGGCGCGGCGGCATGCGAGTCGCGCGGCCGGCTCGATTGCAGCACTTCCAGCGGCAAATCATCACGGCCGATCGTCTCACCCTCGGCCAACACGACCGCCCGTTCGATCACGTTCTCAAGCTGCCGCACATTGCCGGGCCAATGGTAGTGCGTGAGCGCCTCGATCGCGTCATCGTCGATCCGCGTGATCAACTTCGCGGCGCGAGCCGAGTAGATTCGCAAGAAGTACATCGCTAGCTCAAAGATATCGTCCTGACGATCCCGCAGCGCCGGGGCATGCAGGCTGATCACGTTGAGCCGATAGAGCAGGTCTTCACGGAACCGGCCTGCACGGATCAATTGTTCCAGGTTCTGATGCGTGGCCGCGATGAGTCGCACATCGACCGCAATCGTGCGCGTGCCGCCGACACGCTCGAACGCCCGTTCTTGCAACACCCGCAGTAGTTTGGTCTGTGTTTCGAGCGAGATATCACCGATTTCGTCGAGAAACAGTGTGCCGCCGTCGGCCAGCTCGAAGCGTCCGGCCCGATCGCGATCGGCGCCGGTGAACGCGCCTTTGACGTGGCCGAACAACTCGCTTTCGAGCAGACCTGCGCTCAGTGCCGCGCAGTGGACTTGCACGAACGGCTTGGCGGCGCGGACGCTATTCTCGTGAATCGCCCGGGCAATGAGTTCCTTGCCGGTGCCGCTTTCGCCGCGGATCAACACACTCGACGGGCTCGCCGCCACCTTGCCGATTTGCTCGATCAGCGCTCGCATGCCGCGGCTCGAACCACGCAGCGTGTGCCGCAATTCGCTCGGGCTCGGCGTGCTGGTGCCGATCGATTCGTTGCCGATCCGTTGGGCGAGCAGCTCGCTTTGCAAGAACGAAATTCGCCGCCGTTGCTCGCGGGCCTGACGACGCTTGTCGGCTAACTCCTCACGCAGTTGCTCGACAGCCCGAGCATGACGCATGCCGTGTAGTGCCAACGTGGTCGAGCGGCACAAAGCGGCGATCACGGCGAGCTCGTCGGTCGTCAATGGTCGTTCGTCAGGCCGTCGGCCGCACAACAATACTCCGAGCCGTTGCCCGTCGATGTCGAGTGGCTCGATCCGCGCTTTGAGCGAGGACAACTCTTCGAGATTGCCTAACTGTTCTGACAGTTGCGGCCAAGATTGCCGATAGGCGAGCGTCCAGCGACCGTCGGCGCCGAGCAGATAGACGGCAGCCCGTTCGATGCCAAGCACTTCGCGCATCGACTGCACTAACTGGCGGGCGATCTGGGCGGGTTCGACGACTTGGCCCAGGGCTTCGCTCAAATGCTCGAGCGCTTTGTCGAACGGACGACGTTCGCGGCGAAACCGGCGGTCGAGCCACTGCTGCGCTCGATCATGAATCCAACCCACCGCAATCACGGCGAACAATGCGGTGAGCCCGATCGCCACGGCGTCTTGCCAGCGAAAGTAAATGCCCACCACGATCGCGATTACGATTCCCACGGTCGCGGCGAACAGCAGCGACACGCCGCCGCGCGCCAGCGTATGCAGCAGCTCACGATGCACGAGTTGGCCCACCAGCCACAGTCGGTGACGCGTGATGCTGATCGCGTAGCAGATGGCGAATAGCAGACTGGTGAGATAGAGCACGAGCTTGGGGCCAGGCCCGAACGCAAACTGACCGCGATCTTGCCATGCGATTTGCAACAGGTAGCCGAGCGGCACGCTGGCCACGAGCGACGTCGCGAGCAGCCAGCGCACTTGATTTCGTTCGGCGACCGTGCGTCCGTGCAGATATTTGTGCCGCAAGATCACCAAGCCGGTGATGAACGTCGCCCCGCATACGCCCCAGTAGCTCCACGATAGCCAAGCCATTGCCTGCAACGCTCCGCGCAACTCGTCGAGTCGGGCGGGAACCGTGTGTAGTTGAAAGATGCGATAGGCCGTGAAGAACACCGCCGCGAGCCAGAGCGCCGGCAGTAGGTAAATCGCGGTTCCTGCGGCTAGCGGTCGCACGCGGAAAATGCCGAGCGGGCGCGGAAACAGGGCGTGAAAGTGCAACGTCAGCGGCGGCTGCAAGATGCCACAGATGACATACGGGACGAGCAGCAGCGGGGCGGTGACCACATACGGCCAGTGGAACGTGCCGATGAACGCGATCACGGTCACCACGCACAGCGCGAAAAACAGCGCGGCCGAGACGTCCCCCGCCCGTCGCCAAAAAACCGTGGCGCCGATGGCCAGAATGACGAACTGCAACGCCAACCAAGCGGCCGAGGCCGAAAGCGTGCGTAGCGGTGTGCGACGCACGGGAACCGTGGCCCGCAACTCGTCGACTTGGCCCGAGGTGTTGTGCCGGGCGAACGTGATTTCGATAGTGCGGTCCAGGTCGGCGGCAGCAGCGTTCCCGCCGCGGGACAAATCTTCCAGAACCTTCTGGAAGTGCACGATGGTCGGCACTGGTCGGCCATCGACGGTTAACAGCCGATCACCACCGTGCGGCAGAGGTTGTTCACTCGGCGGTAAGTCGACCCAACCGATCGGTGCTCCCGGCGGAGTTGCGACCGGCCACGGCTCGGCGGTCACCAGGCAGTAAATACCGATATCTGGAGTCACGACCAACCGCGCTGCCACTCCGCAGACAAACACCACGACCAGCGCAAAGGCGGCGACGATAATCTGGGGGCGTGAGGGTGTCACGGTAAGCTTTCGACAGGTGACATGAGCGCCGATCAGCGCCGAAAATTCGACGGCGGCGCGGTTAACACCCCTGTTTTCGTTCAACGATGGATGCCGATCAAGAGTCGGCGCGCAAAATTCTTCGCAAACTTAGCCACGATTCAAATTGCCCGCCTGCCGGGGATCAGCAGTCCCTGATTGGCATGAGAAGTGCGAAGTGATGAGCCTTGGCGGTCCGATTCATCCCGGATGGCCCGTGAGACAGTTCAATAACCCTCGGACCGGCAGTCCCCAAGTTGGGCGTTCGTCGACGTGTTCTGATGACCGTGGTTTGACCCACCTACGGTCGTCGCCAGAGAACCGCGATCGTCGCCTCTAGCAGCCCGGCCGAGGGTTTCTCTATGCGCGGTGGTGACTAAGCTGAGGTCGACGGTCGCCTCGTGGCCTTAGCGGACCGTCAATTTCTGCCACAAATACTGACGTCCGAGCCAGTAAACGGCCACGATCGCTAGCCCCCCCAAGGTCACCAACGTCCAATTTACGTGCGGGGCGATCTCTTTGGCAATTGCGGTCGTCGTCGGCACAATGACCGACTCACCCACCACTTCCGCCAGTTTCTTTGTCCCGTCGAGAAATTCCTCGGGACTGTTCAGGAACGCGACCAGGGCAGCGGTCGTCGCCAGGGCCGCTTTGTTCTTCCAGATAAAATCCATCGCGCGGTCGCCGTATTTGGCCACCACGCCGAGCAACTCGGGAGTCCGTCCCATCGCCGCCAGCGAGCCGTCGTCGGCCAGCATCGCCAATCGCCGGGCGTTTTGCGGGTCGAGCTGCGTCAGCGCTTTCGCGGCGACGTTGTCGAACTGCGAAATGAGCGGTTGCGCGATCCCTTGGTGCCGCAGGAGCGCCGCCGTTGCGTCGTCGCCGTACTTGGCGACGAGTTGCAGCCGGGCCGCGTCGTCGACCAGCCACAATGCCCGATCTCCCTCGCGCGTCAGCAGTTGCGCAACGAGTGGAGCCCGTTCGCCAGCCGCCTCGATGGCACTGACGCCGCGCGGGCCGACTTTGCGTGCGGCGCTCAGCGCGTCGTCGCCGTATTTGGTCGCCAACGATTCCAAGCGGATCGCAAACTTCTCGACCCCCTCGGCCACGGCCTTTTCGCCCCATTGTCGCACGACCGCCTCGGCGCTCTCCCGCGCGGCGACGGTCAACGGCCCAGCCATGACCGGGTGCGACGCATTTTCGCCTATCAACGCCAAAAAGACCAACAAGAGCGGCCACCGGTTCAGGTAACTTGGGCTGGAGTGCATCTTCAAGCGTCCTTCAACAGTTGCTGGATGGCATAACGGCGTTGATCGGCGCGTTGCCGGGAGAATTCGAGCAGACGCGTGCGCAAGCCCGGCGTCTTCTCGTCGCCAACGACAATTAACTGTTCGAGTTCCGCGAGCTTTTTATTCATGTCTTCCGCCAATTTTCCTTGCGGGTCGGCCCAGGCGTCCCAGACGTATGTGATTAATTGGTCGACAATCACGCCGATCACCAGCCCCACGCCGAAGGTCGCCCACGACGAACCGGCCCCCACGCTCAACACACCGGCCGACACACCGAGCCGCACCGCGACCTGCGTCACGACCTCTTGCACCACGAGCGACATGACCAGCGACGCCACATCGGTATTCACACTGGC
>JAEUIL010000694.1 GCA_016794255.1 Planctomycetaceae bacterium
CTGACATAGTCGCGACGGGCAGAACGATCTGTTGGCTTGACCGATTTTTCGAGAGTAGTGATCACGTCTTGCCTCCGCGGCAATGGCCGTTCGTGGCACCGTTCAAATCTTGGATCAAGCTGCTCGCCTCGGTGATCGTGAGTTCCGCCGGCTCACGGATACCAAAACGTTCTTGGAGCAAGCTGGCGAGATGGAGCTGTCGGCGTTCGGCAATCGTGTTCAACGCCCGCACTTGGCTGGCGGTGGCCCGGCGCGTGTTGTCTCGTCGCCGGACGTGGCTCGGGCCGTTTCCGTTGCCGTTCGAGCCATTGGCGTGGCCATTCGTCCCGGGCTGCGAATGCAGCTCTTCGTCGACCGATGCCTTGGCGAGGCCAAACAACTGTCGGATGCGATCCTTAAGTCGCTCGGGCTCGCCGACGAGCCCTGAGTCGAGCTCCAGTTCGAGATTGACCGAGGCCCCGCGGCTGCCGTAATTGGCTTCACCGACCTTGCGGTTGAAGCCGACATTGATTTTGAGCATGGTTCTGCTCTCCACGTTGATGGAAGTAGGGAAGACGCCGCATTTCGACTAGCTAGCCGCCTTCTGCAGCTGTTTGAGGCTCGCTAGCGTCGAGGCCACGATCCGGCTCTCCCGTTTGTGATGCTTGAGCGCGCGAACGAGTTGGTGCGCTGCGGAAGCTGCCGTGCGCAGCGAGTCACGTAGGGCAATCGCTTGGTCGAGCGACGACGTGCTCTTGGCAGTCGTACTCGGACTGACACGGCGCGTGACTGACGTGGCGGGGACTACCGAGTTGTTAGTTGAGTGCATGGTTTGAGCTTTCTTTGAGGTCGTGGTAGGTGTGGGCGATGAGACCGGCGATGCCGTCACGATGGCACTGTCACTCGGGTTGATCACACCCTCTTTGTCCAAGAGCGCCCAGCCATAACGCCGCCGCTCATCCTGGCAGACTACCGGTGCATCGGCCGAGTTTAGGTGAACTTCTCGAAAACCCAGGCGGATCGCTCGGGCGAGATATTGCCGGTTCGAGTTGAGGCGGATTGGCTCGCCAGTAAACCGTGAGTTGCTCAGCACCAGTTCACTCGGTCGAGCCTTCTCATCTCCCTGGGCACGGATGATGACTCGACCGTTCAGGTCGAGCGTGACCGGTTCGAATTGCGGATCATGGCACGGCAAACCGGGAAGCGAGTGCTGCAGAAACTCGGCGTCGGTCGGCGCGATCGTCAGATGCGATTTGGCCGACCTCGCCTGCGGGAGACCGTCGTCGACCTGGGGAAACCGCGCGGTGCGATTGACTTTGAGCGAGATCAGCCACGGGCCGACAGCAAACGTGACCCAGTCGCCAGCCAGCCCGGCCTGTACTGGCTCACCGGTATCCAGTTCTTTGCAGCCCAACACCGGCTTAACCGGAATGAGCAGGCTGTCGGCCCAATTGAATGTGAAACCGCCCTGGATCAAAATGTGGTGACCGTCGGTAGCCGCGATATCCCCGCGACCTCGTAGTTGCAGACAGTTCAACGCGTACCGCGTCGGTTCTCGATCGGTAGTAGCCATGGCGTCGCGCAGCGCCGGCCAAAATTCGGCGGAGTTCTCAGCGTAGTTGGTCGGCAACTCGGGCCATACTGGCTGATTGGCTCTGCCGTTAATGGTTCGTTCGAGCAGTTGCGGTACGCCATGCTCAGAAAAGCTGATGGCGAGTCGGCCCGGATCGGCGGCATCGAGTGTGACCGGCTCTTGCGTGCGACCTTCGATGATGGCCAATACTTCGACCGGCAACACGAACTCAGCGAAGGCGAATTCGCCTTGTTGCCGATATTCGACAGCGACCTCGGGACCGGCGACACGTAGGCGCAGGCCGTGGTGATCCGCCGAAACGTGAACGCACGAATCCTGATGAGACCCGCTCTTGCCGAGCCCAGCCTTGCGTAAGACGACCCGCAGCAGACGGGCCAAGGAACGAGTGATCGTGACCATAGAAGCTCCTTGTTGAAGGGTGAATATTTGACTGTGCGGAACGCGCAAACGCCCGAGATTGCAGCCCTACAACGCACGGCGTGCGGATGGCGTGTTGAAAGAGGACAAGCGAGTTCTTGCCAAGAAGGCCAGTAAAGGCGGGCCAGAGCGCCGACTAGGGCGTCAGATTTCGCTACGTCGGTGTGTTAAACCGAAGAGAGTTAGCGGCTGCATTGGGAGCCCATTGCAAACCTTGCAGTGAACTTTGTCGTTAATCTTTCGGCAACGGGAGTTAATTGCCGCGGTCAGCAAAGTACTGATCGATCTCGGCGGCAGAGAGTGCGCGGCGGACGCCAGTCGGGAGCGTATTGGCAAGCAATCCTGAGTTGGAATGGTCATCAAGACCGAGCAGGTGGCCGAACTCGTGCATCAAGGTGGTTAACAGATCGACCCGGTCGACTGCAGGGCCGACAGAGGCACGAGCGTCAGACGATGAAAGTAGAATAATGAACTCTTCGTCCGCGGAAGGTGTGCTGTCAACGAACCAGCCGCGACCAGCGGCGTTATTATCGAGCGTGATCGTGTTGCCACCTGCGAGACCCAGCATACGCGAATCACTAAGATCGCGGATCTCGATCGTCGCGGCGCGGAGCACGCTCAATTGCGCGGCGCTAGCGCCGGCCAACTCCCAACGCGCGAGCGCCTCGTGAACCAGCGGCGATAATTGCGACTGAGTCAACGACTCGTTCGAAGCCGATGAGTTGAGCGGACTCGCGGCGACTAAGAGTGGCGATTGCACGGTGAGCGCGCGAGTGATGGGCTCGCTCGTCGCCCCGGCAACGCCGACCAATCCGCTGGTGTCGGTCACGACAAACGACACGCTGCGGTTGCCGTCGCCAATCGTCGTGGTCGAGAACTGGACGCGCGACAAGGCCGACCGGAAGGCGACGAGATTGCCGGAGCCCGCGTTGGCCGTGATCGTGAGTGTCTGGCCCGCGAAAGTCGACGTGAAGCCCGTGACTGGGCCGGAAAGTGAAAGCTGGTCGCCACTCTCGGCGTCAGTGATCGTCACCTCGGCCCGAACCAGGCGATTGTTTTCGATGTCGGTGAGGGCGATCCCGGCATCGACAATGAGCGGCGAGTTGCCGGTGACATACGTCGGCGTGCCGACGGTGGTCGTGACCCCGGGCGCGTCGTCGACCGGAGTGACGTTTAGCTTGCGCCGCCGACTCTCGGTCGAGGCGCTGAAGTTGGCGGTCACGGTGATGAACCGCCCGCCAGCCGTCGGGTTCTGCGAGCTGTTGAGATACGTGAGCGAACGCAAAGCGGATTGCTGATCACTTGTTGTGCCACCGTTGATGGTCAAGGTGCGCGTCGTCGTGTTGTACGGTGTAACCGTCGCGCCGCCAAAGCCGGTGGCTGCGAGGGACTCGGCCACGCCGTTGGGGGCACTCTCCAATAAGACCGTCACCGAAGTGAGCGATTGTACTCCCGGTGGCACGACGGTCGCGGTGGGAACGAGTAGCGTTGCCGCAGTGTCCTCGATGTGTTCAGCCATGGGCGACAAATAATCTTGCCCAGGCGCCGAACCATTGAGGTCCACACCCGTCGTGGCGGGCGACTCGGCGTCGCTAAGAAACAACGTGTATTGCATGGCCGAGCCGAGCGAAGCGTGGGCCGGTGGCGCGAGTCGCAGCGTGACATACTCCAGCGGCTCGACGATGCCATCGCCATGGATCGTGAGCGTGATAGCCGCGGTCGAAGCGCCGATCGCAAAATCGAACTGCTGGGCCGATAGTGTGTAGTCGCTCGCACTCGATGCGTTGCCGAAGGTCGCGAAGGGAATCGAGATCGCTTCAACGACGGGAGATAGCGTGTGGGCCACGACAGTGATCGTGCCACCGGTGTCGGTTGTCATGTCCGAACTGCGTAGAAAACTTACCTCGGGATCATTGTCTTGGATGGTGATGGCCATGGTTGTGCTGGACGTGTTGAGCGCGGCGCCGCCGCTGGGAGTTCCCAGCGACACGACGATCGTCTCGGCCGACTCGTCGACCTGATCGTCATTCACACGAATCGTAAACGTGCCGCGCGTTTGCCCAGCGGGAATTCGCACCTCTGCTTGATCAATCCGATAGTCGGCGTGAGTCGCCGAGCCGGCAAACGACAACGGGACGATGACTTCGCTCGGGGCCACTGAGGACAGAGTAACGAACACGGGGAACGATCCGCCTGCCTCAGATGCCTCGAGAGTCGTGGTCGCAAACTGCACCGAGATGCCCGAGTCGTTGTCGTTGATCGCGATGGCATGAGAGTTCAATGCGCCGAGCACGCCATTCGTAGGCGAACCGAGCGTGAAGATGATCGTTTCGGTCGACTCCGGTACGGCATCGTCGACCAGTGACAGGTCGATCGAGGCGGTGATTTGTCCGGCGGGAATGACGAGCGGAAGCGTGGTTTGCAGCGTGGCGTCCGAGGTGGGGCCGACGAGTTGCGCACTGCCGGAGACTGCGATCGGCACGGATACGTCGAGGCCCGAGGGTTGTGTCAGCCGCACGATCGCGCGAGCCGTGCTTGTCGACTCGATAACGTTTTGTGACATTGCCGTGAACTGCACCACCGGCGACGCGTCGTTGTCGACGATTGTGAGCGTGAGCTGCGTATTCGTTCCCAAGGCAGCATTGATAGGGTCTCCCAGCGCAAACGTCACCGTCTCGTTCAACTCGTCGAGCAAATCGTTGCTGATGTTCACCATCAAAGTGGCAGACGTCTGCCCGGCAGGAATCGTGAGCGGCGATGTTGCCACGGTACGATCGGCGCTCGTGGCGGTGCCTGCGAGTGTGAAGGGAACCGTGATCGTCTGTGAGCTTGATGCAGTGAGTGTTACGGGCAACATGACAACCCCCGCCACTTCACTGGCGCTGTAGCTAGCCGAACCGAACTCAACCATCGGCAGCGGACGAGCGTCGTTCAGTAGAGACAGCGTGACCTGTTGCAAGTCGCGCTCGAGGCCACCCGAAACACCGGCGATATCGACGACGATCGATTCGGACGGCTCGTTTTCGGCGTCGGCGAGCCCGGACAAGACGAAAGTCGCCGCGGTTTGACCCGGTGGGATCGAGAGCTGCGTGTTGCTTGCGGAGTAGTCAAGACCCGCCATCGCGGTGCCGCTGAGCGCTAAGTCGATCACGATGGTTTGTGACGACGGCTGCGTCAATCTGACGGTCAGTGTCGCACTGCCACTCTCGGCGAAGCTGTTCGTGTTGGTCGTCAGATCGACCAGCGGAACGGGCTCGTTGTCGTTGATTGTGAGTTGGAAGCTGGCATTCGGACCAAGTGCGTGGCTGGTGAATGTGTTGAGGGTAACAATCACCGACTCGCCGAGTTCGCGCACGTTGTCGTCGAGAAGTGCGAGCGAAAGAGTTGCACTAGTTTGTCCCTCCGGAACTCGAATCGTGCCTGGGTTTGTGTAGTCGAGTCCGACTGTTGCGGTCCCGCCGAGCGTGTAGGGGATGGTGAGCAAGCGTTGTGCAGGACTCGAAAGTGTCACCTGCACGACGATACTTCCATCCGCTTCGCTCGCGGTGGAGTTCACTTGCGCAAACTGCACTTGTTGGTCGTTGTCGATAATCGTGACCGTGGTATTTCCCGCGTCGCTCAAGGTGTACGCCGAACTGATGGCGAGATTAAGTGTCACGGTTTCGAGCGACTCTTCCTGGCTGTCGTCGAATGGTAGGATTGGAAGAGTGACCGAGGCTTGCCCGGGCGCGATGAGCACGGAGCTGCCTAGGGACGAGTAGTCGCCGCTGCTGCTGGCCGAGCCGGCGATACCATAGTTCACGACCAGCGCCGCGGCCGTTGAGCCCGTTCGAGCGAAGGTGATCGCCCCGGGATCGTTGCCCCCTTCGGTCGCGTGATCATCGTTGACGCTGGTCGTGATCGCGGGGAGCGGAACGATTCCTTGCAACCGCTGGACAATCGTGGCGCCGAATAACTGGGCCGAGTCAAAGTTGTCCGCCGTAATGATACGGCCATCGACAACGACATCGTCATGGGTATTGTTAGGAACGCCCAGTTCGCCACCGGTGTACGTGGTCGCGCCGTTGGTTACTTGATGCCAGCGATAGAGCGTCGCCTCGGGCAGATTGTTTGCGGCTTGAGTGAAGTGCGCGGTGGTTGTCGTGCGACCTTGCACCAAACTCTGGCCGTTGACACGCGCCCAAGCCAGCACATTGGCACCGTTGCAAACTCCGGCGACGATTTTGTCTTGTGACACAAAGTCGTTGATCAACTGATTCACACGGCTGCGAATCGTTGGTGTACCGTTGTAGTTGGGATTGTTGTACGTGCCAGGAAACGCAAACAGGTATTGATTGGCACCATAGCCCCCGACGAAGACGATGGCCGAGTAATCGGCGGCGTTTGCCTGGTCGAGTGTGAGGTCGGGCATCACCGCCCCGGAACTGGCACCTTGCCCTGTGTTGGGATGCGGAGTCGACAGAAACGGTCGCCCCGCTGCCACCACGACCGGAATACCTGCCGCCTCGAACTCGGCTCGTGGATCGGCGTACTCCTTGTAGTAGAAGTCATTGTTGCCGATGACCATTAACACGGGTAACACGTTCTCGGGGCCCGAAGTCGCGCCCAAGTCGCCGGCCATCAGCAGTCGCGGCTCATACGCTTCGAGAGTCAGCCGTCGGCCTGAAGAACGCGGCGAAGACGTTGGTCGCCGAGATTGTCGACGCCCGCGAACCGTTGACGATGGCCGCGAAACGAGACGATTCCAGAACGATTTCCAGAGTGACATGGCGCACCTCGAACGGGTATTGTAGCCGTGTGAACTTGCGATAGTGGCCACTAGGATCGCGGGCTGAAGAGTTTCCGCCGCCTTTGGCCACAAGATAAATGGAGCGAGCCCGTCGAATCTTTCAGAAGTGTCACCAAAAAGATGTTGGCGACAGAAACCGTCGCGGAAATGGGCCCAGCGAGAGCGGTAGCCCTCTAGGTTTGGTGATCCGTCACAAGCCCTAACGCTATCGGTGGCCTTGCACGAAAAGCTGAACAATCTTGGCGATCAACTCAGGGGCGTCGTCCTCTTGACGCGCAGTAACGATCGGCAGTGGCTCGACAGAAACGACCGGCTGCTTGTAGTTCCACCTCACCCCGCTGCTCGTCTCTAAGGGCTTTGGAACAAACTGAGTGTAAGC
>JAEUIL010000732.1 GCA_016794255.1 Planctomycetaceae bacterium
GCTTACAAGGTGACGAACAACTTCGTGGTCAATGTCGGCTACGACGTGTGGTTCATCTCGGGCGTGGCGATGGCGTCGGAGCAGATCCGCGGCATTCGCGGCAGCACGTACCAAGTCGTGGCCGACGGCAGCTTTGTCGCCCATGGCGTGAAAGTCGGCGGCGAGTTCCGCTACTAAACCGGCCGCCGAAGTTCTTCCGTTCTCCGCTCAGCCCCGGCTTTAGGCCACTCGCAAGTGGTCGTTTGAGCGTGCCGGGTGGTTTGGGAAGTTTCGCGGAACTGAAAAAGCTCGGTGACACCCCACTAGTCAATCGCGACGAATCGGGTATCTTGAGGACCTGCGTGAGAACCGCGCTGTAATGTGGACCCCCGAGTCAGGGGATATAGACCAAGGGAGGCGTTAACCGCTAGCAGAAAAGCCCCGTTTGATTGGAGTGCAGGTGAACTTCTGCGCCCCCTTCGGGTGTCCTTTTCTTCTAGCGATTGACGCCTCCCGATTTTTTTGGATTTCGACTGAAGAACCGTTCGTCAGACGGCGAAAAGGAATTTTCGTTCGTTCGTCTTGCGAAAGGGGTTGCGATAGCTATATTCATTGGTTTCGATGGAGGGTCTCCCAGGCTAGCGTAGCTCAATTGGCAGAGCAGCTGATTTGTAATCAGCAGGTTGCGGGTTCAACTCCCACCGCTAGCTCGTTGCAGTTGAGCCGGCTGAGGTTGGATTTAGCTGGCGGGTGAGACATAGATCGTAATCGATGATTTGGACGAGAGTTAGGTAAGTTTTGACGAGACTTTGACGCCGAGCAATCACGACAACTTCAAGCTTTACGCATGCCAGTCGAGCAAGCACAGCCTAGCCCGAATCACGCAAAGTGATGTGAGTCTAGCGAGGTGGGTTTCCCGAGCGGTCAAAGGGGCCAGACTGTAAATCTGGTGGCTTAGCCTTCGCAGGTTCGAATCCTGCACCCACCACTAAGTCAGCTGGCCCGAGCGATTGAGTTTGATGGAGAGTGTTGCGGTTGCGGTCGTCGAGTGGCGTGTCAGCGTTGAGGTTTGTGAAGAAGCGAGATTGGTAAAGAGTCGATCGGCCGAGTAGTCAGCCGCGCTAGTTGCGGGTGTAGCTCAATGGTAGAGCGACAGCCTTCCAAGCTGTACACGTGGGTTCGATTCCCATCACCCGCTTGGTTCGTTGTAAGGAAACCGAAGTCGAGTCGAAGAGCGGTTGGATGGTGAAGCGGTGCGATTGAGAAAGAGCGCTGCTGAAGTTCCGTGCCGGCCAAAGTGCGCTGCCGCTGCTGTAGCTCAGTTGGTAGAGCGCGTCCTTGGTAAGGACGAGGTCACGGGTTCAAGTCCCGTCAGCAGCTTTTGTGGTCGTAAATTCCGAAAATCAAATCACCCATTTCAAAGTGCATAGAAACGAATAGGGAGTAAGAATGGCCAAGTCAAGTTTTGAACGGAAGAAGCCGCACGTGAACGTTGGTACCATCGGTCACATCGATCACGGCAAGACGACCACAACCGGTGCGCTGTTGTCGGTTCAGGCAGCCAAGGGATTGGCTAACTTCAAGTCCTACGCCGATATCGCCAAGGGTGGTACGGTCCGCGATGCTACGAAGACGGTGACGATCGCTGTCTCGCACGTGGAATACGAAACCGAAAATCGTCACTACGCCCACATCGACTGCCCGGGCCACGCCGACTTCATTAAGAACATGATCACCGGTGCCGCCCAGATGGACGGCGCGATCCTGGTCGTGTCGGCTGCTGACGGCCCGATGCCCCAAACCCGCGAGCACATCTTGTTGGCTCGTCAGGTCGGTGTGCCGGCCCTCGTCGTGTTCTTGAACAAGGTCGACTTGGTCGACGATCCGGAGTTGCTCGACTTGGTCGAGGAAGAGCTCCGCGATCTGTTGACTCACTACGGCTACCCGGGCAAGGACATCCCGATTGTTCGTGGTTCGTCGCGTGGTGCGTACGAGAATCCGAAGGATCCGGCCGCCTCGCAATGCATTACGGACCTGTTGGCCGCCGTTGATAAGTACATCCCCGAGCCGCAACGCGAAGTCGACAAGCCGTTCTTGATGGCGATCGAAGACGTGTTCTCGATCGAAGGTCGTGGTACTGTCGCCACGGGCCGTGTCGAGCGTGGTGTGGTCAAGGTGGGTGAAGCGTTGGAAATCGTGGGTTTCCGCGCCGAGCCGATGAAGACCACCTGCACGGGCGTCGAAATGTTCAACAAGACCCTCGACGAAGGTCGTGCGGGTGAGAACGTCGGTTGCTTGTTGCGTGGTTTGAAGCGTGAAGACATCGAGCGCGGTCAAGTGTTGGCCAAGCCCGGTTCGATCACCCCGCACACCAAGTTCGAGTGCGAAGTGTACATCTTGTCGAAGGAAGAAGGCGGCCGTCATACGCCGTTCTTCGCTGGCTACCGTCCGCAGTTCTACTTCCGTACGACCGACGTGACGGGCACGGCCGCCTTGATGGGCGACGCCGAAATGTGCATGCCGGGCGACAACGTCAAATTGTCGGTCGAGCTGATCAGCCCGATCGCTATGGACGAAGGCGTTCGTTTCGCTATCCGCGAGGGTGGCAAGACGGTGGGTTCGGGCGTCGTGACCAAGATTCTGGCGTAGTCGCTGGAATTTTGGCATAGCCGATTGTCGTAGCCTAGCTGGACTGGGCTGATTGGAGTTCGCTGAAGAGATTTGTCTCCTAGCTGCCGGAGTTTGCTGTCGCGATAGCGATTGTTGTGTACGACGGGTTGATTGCGACAGATGCCAGGCGGTTTAGAGGAGCGTAGCTCAATTGGTAGAGCACTGGTCTCCAAAACCAGCGGTTAGGGGTTCGATTCCCTTCGCTCCTGCCATACATCCGTAACGACGGAAGGCTGTTCGGAAATCGCCGAGCAGCCTTCCGTGTTCGATGTGCGGCGGACAAATTGCGGTTCGAGGCACGCGTGATGAGTGCCCGGCATGGTTGCCGTTTTTCGTCACACGGTGAGTTTGTGATCGAGGCCTGAAGAACTATGGCTCAGGAAGGCAACGCGATGATGAGTGGCGGTTCCTTTGTCAAGGAACTGTTCAGCCTCGGCGTGTACAAACGCAGCCAAGGCCGGATCGCGCGTAGTTTAACGTTCGCCGCCTTGGCGGTGGTTTCGTTGTTCGCGGCCTATTCGTTGCGAAACTGGTTGATCAACAGCCCGCTGGCGTATGCGTACGCCGGTGGATTGTTGCTCGTGGCGTTATGGTTAAGTTACCGCGTCGTGCAAACGGCTCGGTTCGCTGATTTTTTGATCGCCGTCGAAGCCGAGATGAACAAAGTCTCTTGGCCGACGCGGTCCGAGTTGTATCGCAGTGTGGTGGTGGTGCTGGTGACTCTGTTCGGGTTCGCCGCGGTGATCTTCCTCTTCGATTTGTTGTGGAAGTTCCTGCTGGGCAGCTTGGGCATCGCGGGTCCCGGTGGCGGTTAGTCCGAGTGTTTCGCCCGGCCGCATGGCGTTGAGGGTGAACTGGTGAAGTCGCCGGAAATGGCACCGCGGTCAATTGCCGCAGAGGATGTTTGGCGTGAGTGACGAACTGGAAAACAACCCGAATTCGCCCGAGTCGAATCCGCCTGAGTCGGAAGCGGCGGGTGGTCTTTCGTCGACTCCCGGTGATGTCGCTCCGAGCGATGCTGCCGCGCCAAATCATGCCCCAATGGGTGATGAGCCCGTGAACGAAACATCGGCCGACGATGATTCGCCGTTGGATTCGATCATTCGCGGACCGGCGTTCAGCGACGACGATGCGGCAACGCCACTCGAAGAGATCCCGTCCTCGCCCGACGACGACAAGCCGGTCGTCACCGGCGTGCGACATTGGTACATCTTGAAAGTTCAGGTCAACCGGGAAGACGCGATTCGCGACACGCTGGAGCGGCGGATTCGGGTCGCTGGTTTGCAGGACTTTTTTGGCGAGTTGGTCGTCCCCGACGAAAAGCGGACCGAGTTCAAGAACGGCAAGAAGAAGGTGGTACGGGTCAAGCTCTACCCGGGCTACTTGATCGTGAACATGGAGCTCAACGACGCGACGTGGTTCTTGGTCCGCGAGACGTCCGGCATCGGTGATTTCACCAACGCCGGTGGCAAGCCCTCGCCGATGAGCCCGGCCGATGTCGCCAAGATCATCAAGAAGACCGACGAGAAGACCGAGGAAGCGCCGAAGCTCAAGATTCCGTACAAGCCGGGTGACCGCGTGCGGATCAACGACGGCATGTTTGCGAACTTCGAAGGTTCTGTCGAAGGCATCGACGAAACCAACGGCCGCGTGACGGTCATGATCAACATTTTCGGCCGGTCTACGCCGGTCGAGCTGGAATACTGGCAGATTGAGAATTTGTAGCAAGACGAGAGTGAATGGTGATTAGTGGCTGGTGGTTGGAGAGTCGGAAAAATCTCTCACCCAAGCGCCGCCAACTCACCAATTACCAACCACTAACAACCAACCACTATCTATGGCCAAGCAAATCGTTGCCCAAGTCAAGTTTCAGGTTCCTGGCGGTCAAGCGACGCCGGCGCCTCCAGTCGGTACGTCGCTCGGTAAATACGGCGTGAACCTCGGTCAGTTCGTTTCGCAATTCAACGAACGGACCCGCGAGGCTGCCGGCATGGCGATCCCGGTCGTGGTCACCGTGTGGAGCGATCGTAGCTTTGAGTTCTACACGAAGAGCCCCCCAGCGGCCGTGTTGCTCAAGAAGGCTGCCGGTCTGGCTAAGGGGTCGGGCGTGCCGAATCGCGAGAAGGTCGGCAAAGTGACCCGTAAGCAGGTCGAAGAGATCGTCAAGCTGAAGCTCAACGATCTTAATGCCCGCGATGTGGAACATGGTTGCCGCATGGTCGAAGGCACTGCCCGCAGCATGGGAATCACGGTCGAAGGTTAATTTCAGGCTCGGTCACATCAGTGATCGACGGTCGGTTTCAAGCATTTCATCCACGGCTGTTGCAGCCATAGCGTTCAACTCGAATACGAACATGCCTCAGCAATCCAAGCGTTTTAAGGCGCTCGTCGCCAAGAACCCGAATCCGACGCCGTTGTCGCTCGAAAAGGCGGTCGATCTGCTCAAGCAGTACAACAACACGAAGTTTGACCAAACGGTCGACATCGCGATGCGGTTGGGAATCGATGCCAAGCAGGCCGACCAACTCGTCCGCGGGTCGGTCGTGCTGCCGCACGGCATCGGCAAGAGCCTGCGGGTCGTCGTGTTCGCCAAGGGCAACCTGGCCGACGACGCCAAGGCCGCAGGTGCCGACGAGGTCGGTGCCGAAGATTTGGCCAAGAAGATCAAAGATGGCTGGATGGAGTTCGATGTCTGCATCGCCTCGCCCGACATGATGGGCTTGGTGGGTCCGCTCGGTCGCGTGCTCGGTCCGCGTGGTTTGATGCCATCTCCGCGTGCGGGCACTGTCACGCCGGAAGTGTCGCGAACGGTCAAAGAGTACAAGGCTGGTAAGGTCGAGTTCCGCAACGACGCCGGTGGCGTGGTGCATGCGATCGTCGGCAAGATCAGCTTCGAAGGTCCGAAATTGGTGGACAACATTCGTTCGTTCATCGACTTCATCATGCACCTCAAGCCGCACGCGGTGAAGGGTAACTACGTGAAGAGCATCACGATTTCGGCCACGATGAGCCCGGGCGTGCCGGTTTCGTTCTAGGGTGCGTGCCTGGGGTCGTTCACAAGTTGGTAAGTCGGTCGCCTGCGGTTCGCGTTTCGGTTTCAGACAAAATCAATCATTTGCGGTTCGCTGGTGGTTCGCGGGTTTGCGAGTCGCCGCCTGAGTCGCCAGACACACACGATAAGAGTAAGCCATGAGCAAGATCGTTAAGCAGCTGATCATGGATGATCTGCGTCAGCGTCTCGATGGTGTCAAAGACGCGTTGTTGGTCAACATCGCGGGTCTCAACACCGACCAGGCGTATCGGCTCCGCAAAGATTTGCGTTCCAAAGGCGTTAAGCTGTTGATGGTTAAGAACAGCGTCGCCCGTCGGGCCACCGAAGGCACGCCGCTCGCCGCGGCGTTCGAAAGTGCCGAGGGTTCGCTCGCCTTGTGCTGGGGTGCCGAGGACATCGTCGCGCTGGCCAAGATCGTGACCAAAGTCGCCGAAGACAAGGCGATGGCTCCGTTCGCCCCGAAGGGTGGCGTGCTTGACGGATCGCCGTTAACCGCGGCCCAGGTGGTCGACGTGAGCAAATGGCCGAGCCGTGGCGAAGTGCTCAGCATGCTCGTCGGTCAGATCCTGGGCCCGGGCTCGCGGTTGGCCGGTCAGCTCAACGGACCCGGCGGCACGCTTGTCAGCCAGCTCAAAGAGAAAGCCAAAGAGTCCGAGGGCGAAGCAGCCCCGGCTTAGTTTCGCTGCGAGTCATGCAGCAGTGAGATTTGTACCCCATTATCCCGTACTGATCACGTCTGGCCCCGGTGGTCGCCGCAGCTTGGTGAACCGCCGATCAGACCAAATTACCAGTCTTCCATCCCCGTGTGAAAGGACCTTTTACCCATGTCAGATGCAGCTACTCTGGAATACTCGGCCGGCACCAAGACGCTCGGCGACCAAATCGTCGGCTTGACCCTGAAGCAAGCTAAGGAGTTGAGCGACTACCTCGAGAACGTGCACGGCATCAAGGCCGCCGCGGGTGGCGCGGTGATGATGGCAGGTCCGGCCGCCGGTGCGGCTCCGGCCGAGGCCAAGGCTGAACAAACCGAGTTCGACGTCCACTTGGACGCGTTCGGTGACAACAAGATCGGCGTGATCAAGGTGGTTCGCGCTGCTACCGGTTTGGGTCTCAAGGAAGCCAAGGACCTGGTCGAAGGCGCACCGAGCAAGGTCAAGGAAGGTCTGCCCAAGGCCGACGCCGAGAAGCTCAAGAAGGAGCTCGAAGAGGCTGGTGCCAAGGTTTCGATCAAGTAGTGCTCGTCAGTTACCGCTGGGTTGGTATATAACCAATGAGGTCGAGGTGCCGGACACATTCGTCCGGCATCGGGGTCTCGAGGGTGTACGTCGGCCGGGGATGGCTCTCAGGTCGGCGTACCGAACCGTGTGGTGGATGAGTTTTGTTCGACGCAATTTCTAAGACGGTAGCGAACGTCGCGGTTGCCCCATGGAGTGGGTCCGCGATGTTCACCAAGTTCGGCGCTCGACGTGCGCGCCCATTTCCCCGCATCTCACTCTTTAGTGGGATGTTCAGGGAGAAGGTGTGTACGCCGGGATTGCCTTTTTGTCTTGACCCCCATTCTCGGAGGGCTCGTTAGGTTCGAGTGCATTTGCCCGGCCGTCCCGCGATCATTCTGGCTGGTGGCAATCGCTTGAAATCCAACGAACCTTCGAATCCTTGCAGTGCGTAGGAGCCCGACCCAGCTATGGCAACTTCGGCAGATCGTCGTCTTCGCCCCAAGGAAATTCGCCGTTTCGGTAGCAATCGCGAGCACTTCGCGATTCCGAGTTTGACCGACATTCAGGTCCGCAGCTACGAGCGGTTCCTGCAACTGGACGTCGATCCCCTGAAGCGTAAAGACCAGGGCATCGAGTCGGTGCTGCGCGAAATTTTCCCGATCGAAAGCTACGACAAGACGCTCAAGCTGGACTACGTCCGCTTTGAACTCGGCAAGCCGCGCTACGAACCGGACGAATGCCGCCAGCTCCGGCTCACCTATGGTCGGCCGTTCAAGGTCTGGTTGCGGCTCAACAAAGAGCAGCCGATCGAAGAGGAAGTCTATCTCGGCGACATTCCGATCATGCTCGGCGGCGGCGAGTTCATCATCAACGGTGCCGAGCGCGTCGTGGTGAGCCAGTTGCACCGTAGCCCCGGTGTCGACTTTGTCACCGACAACGAGTCGAACGAAATGCGGCTGCACCAGTGCCGTATTATTCCGGAACGTGGCAGCTGGATCGAGCTCAACGTCACGAAGAAAGAATTGCTCACGGTCCGCATTGACCAGAGCGGCAAGTTCTCGGCCCTGACGCTGCTCCGCGCCATGGACCGCAAGTACAGCAGCAACGCCGAAATGCTCCGTGCGTTCTATCCGTCGGACGTGGTCAAGATCGTCGACGGTCGTAGCGCCGCCAAGATCGAGAACAAGATCGCCTGCGACGACATCGTCTATCCGGCCAGCAGCGAGAAGCGCGGCGAAGTGATCGTCGAGGCGGGCCATCGCATCACGAAGAACGCGGCCGAGCAGATCTGCACCTCGGGTCTCGACAAGGTCGAGGTGATGCCCGACATCAAGGATCCGCTGTTGTTCAACACCCTCGCCGATGACAATACGGCGAGCCACGAAGAAGCGTTGCTCAAGATCTATCAGCGGCTTCGTCCGGGCAATCCGCCGCAGCTCGAAAAGGCCCGCGCGCTATTTGCCGAGAAGTTCTTCGACACGAATCGCTACCGGCTTGGTCGCGTCGGTCGTTTCCGCATGAATCGCAAGCTCGGTTTGAACATTCCCGAAGGGGAAATGACCCTGCGACCGGACGATCTCATCGCGTCGATTCAGTACCTGCTCGCACTCCGCGCCGACGATCCGAAAGTCGAGATCGACGACATCGACCACTTGGGCAATCGTCGTCTCCGCACGATCGACGAGCTGGCGGCCGACGAGTTGCGCAAGGGCTTCTTGAAACTCCGCCGCACCGTGCAAGAGCGGATGAGCCTCAAGGATATCGAGGACATGACCCCGCGCACGCTCATCAATCCGAAGAGCGTTTCGGCGGCGATCGAGTACTTCTTTGGTCGCGGTGAGTTGTCGCAAGTCGTCGACCAGACGAATCCGTTGTCGATGTTGACGCACGAGCGTCGTCTGTCGGCCCTCGGTCCAGGCGGCTTGAACCGCAAGCGGGCGGGCTTCGAAGTCCGCGACGTGCACATCTCGCACTACGGTCGTATCTGCCCGATCGAAACGCCCGAAGGTACCAACATCGGTTTGATCAGCAGCATGGCGATCTACGCCGGTGTGGATGAATACGGATTCATTATCACGCCGTATCGCAAGGTCGTGAAAGGCAAACTGACCGAGGATGTCGTGTGGCTCCGCGCCGATCAAGAAGGCGAAGCATACCTGGCCCCGGCCGACACGCGCGTCGAGAACAACAAGCTCGTCGGTACGATCACCAACCCTGAGTTGGTATTGGCCCGCTATCGCTCGGACTTTGAGCTCGTGACCGGCGATAAGATCGAGTACATGGACGTCGCTCCATGCCAGATGATCGGCGTCTCGGCCGGTTTGATTCCGTTCTTGGAGCATGACGACGCCAACCGCGCGTTGATGGGTTCAAACATGCAACGGCAAGCTGTGCCGCTGCTGATCACCGAGCCCCCGGTGGTCGCCACCGGTATGGAAGTCGACGTGGCCCGTAACTCGGGCATGTTGGTGCGGGCTCGCAAGAAAGGGACGATCACGTACGTCGACGCGACCCGCATCGAAATCGGCGACGATGTGTACGACCTGCGCAAGTACGTCGGTCTCAACGAGCGCACCTGCCAGAATCAAAAGCCGATCGTCGCGGTCGGTCAAAAGGTCGAGAAGGGTGACGTGATTGCCGACGGTGCTGCGACGTTCAACGGCGAGTTGGCGCTGGGTCGCAACGTGCTCGTCGGCTTCATGTCGTGGGACGGGTTCAACTTCGAAGACGCGATCATCATCAGCGAAGAGCTCGTCAAGCAGGACGTCTACACTTCGATTCACATCGAAGAGTTCGACATCGAAATTCGCGAGACGAAGCTGGGTCGCGAGGAGTTCACTCGCGATATTCCAAACGTCAGCGAGAAGGCGCTGCGCAATCTCGACGAAGGCGGCATCGTGCAAATCGGCACGTTTGTCCGCCCGGGCGACATTCTCGTTGGCAAGGTCTCGCCCAAGAGCAAGACCGAACTCACGCCGGAAGAGAAGCTGTTGCATGCGATCTTCGGTCGCGCTGGCGAAGACGTGAAGAACGATTCGCTCGAAGTCCCCTCGGGCATCGAAGGCATCGTCATCAACACGCAAAAGTTCTCGCGTCGTTTGGCGTTGTCGGAAGACGAACGCCGCTTGTTCGAGAAGGAGCTCAAGGACGTCGAGACCGACGGCAACGCGAAGATCGCCACGGCGTTTGGTGCGCTGGTCGAAGAGCTCGAGAAGATCTTGGCGAAGAAGCTGACCGACGAGGAAGGCAACCCGCTCGTGCAAGGCCAGGAGCACAAGTTCGTGGTCGAGCAGGCCGTGCGGTTCAAGCTCGACGCGCTCGACATTCGCAGCCCGCAGCGGAAGACCGACGCCGAGAAGGCTTACAAGCAATTATGGCCCGCGGTTGAGAATGCCATCGACGATCGCGATCGCAAGCTGAACTCGATGAAGCGCGGCGACGAGTTGCGCAGCGGCGTGTTGCAGATGGTCAAGGTCTACATTGCCGCCAAGCGCGTGATCAGCGTCGGTGACAAGATGGCCGGTCGCCACGGTAACAAGGGTGTGATCTCGAAGGTGCTGCCGGTCGAGGACATGCCGTTCTTGCCCGATGGCACTCCGCTGCAGATCCTGCTCAACCCGCTGGGCGTGCCAAGCCGTATGAACGTCGGTCAGATTCTCGAGACCCACTTGGGTTGGGCCGGTGCGAAGCTCGGCTTCCAAGCGATCACGCCGGTGTTCGACGGTGCGACCGAAGAAGAAATCAACGACTGCCTCGACTCGGCTCAGTTGCCCCGCAATGGCAAGATCAAACTGTGCGACGGCCGCACGGGCGAACGGTTCGAGCAAGAGACCACGGTCGGTTACATCTACATGCTCAAGCTGCACCACTTGGTCGACGACAAGGTGCACGCTCGTTCGACGGGTCCGTACTCGCTAATCACACAGCAACCGCTGGGTGGCAAGGCGCGGTTCGGTGGTCAACGGTTCGGTGAAATGGAAGTCTGGGCGCTCGAGGCCTACGGCGCTGCGTACATCTTGCAAGAGTTGCTCACCGTCAAGAGCGACGACGTCGAAGGACGCACGAAGATTTACGAAGCGATGGTCAAGGGCGAGAACACGCTCGAAGCCGGTACGCCCGCCAGCTTCGATGTGTTGTGCAACGAAATTCGCGGTCTGGCGTTGAACATGCAACTTGAGAAACGATCCATTTAGGAGGAGTGATTGATGTCCGCGACTTGGCCGGTGAAGCACGACATTCACCGCGAGTCGCCGTTCCCGCCGTCATTGATCACTTGCCACAAAACACAAAGCACTTAACTAACGGAGCCTACCCGTGAGCGTTGGTGAAACCTCCTACGAACGCGTTAATGATTATGCCTCGGTCAAGATCTCGTTGGCCCGGCCGCACGATATCCGCAGCTGGTCGTTTGGTGAAGTCAAGAAGCCCGAGACGATCAACTACCGGACCTATCGCCCCGAGAAAGACGGTCTGTTCTGCGAGCGGATTTTCGGACCGGAAAAGGACTGGGAGTGCTCGTGCGGCAAATATCGCGGCATGAAGTACAAGGGGATGATCTGTGATCGTTGCGGCGTGAAAGTCACGCACAGCCGCGTGCGTCGCAAGCGAATGGGTCACATCGAGTTGGCCGCGCCCGTGGTCCACATTTGGTTCTTCAAGGCGATGCCGAGCCGGTTGGGCAACTTGCTCGACATGAAGACCAGCAGCTTGGAAAAGGTGATCTACTTCCAAGACTACGTCGTCACCGATCCGAAAGACACGCCGCTTAAGAAGCAACAACTGCTCACCGAAGACGAGTACCGCGCCCAGCGCGAACTGTACGGCGAGGCAGGCTTCGATGCCGAGATGGGTGCCGAGGCGGTTCGCAAGCTGCTCATGGGTCTCGACCTGGTGCAGCTCTCCAAGGACCTGCGCGTCGAATTGGTCGAGACCGGCTCGAAGCAAAAGGCCAAGGATCTGATCAATCGTTTGAAGATTGTCGAGAGCATTCGCGATAGCGACAACAAGCCCGAGTGGATGATCCTGGACGTGATCCCCGTGATCCCGCCGGATCTGCGTCCGCTCGTGCTCTTGGACTCGGGCAACTTCGCCACGAGCGATTTGAACGATCTCTATCGCCGCATTATCAACCGTAACAACCGGCTCAAGAAGCTCGTCGACCTCAACGCGCCGGAAGTCATCATTCGCAACGAGAAGCGAATGCTGCAACAGTCGGTCGATGCCCTCTTCGACAACAATCGCTGCAAGCGCCCGGTGCTCGGCTCGAGCAATCGCCCGCTCAAGTCGCTGACCGACATGATCAAAGGCAAGCAAGGCCGCTTCCGCGAGAACTTGCTCGGCAAGCGCGTCGACTACTCGGCGCGAAGCGTGATCGTCGTCGGTCCGAACCTGCGCCTGCATCAATGCGG
>JAEUIL010000736.1 GCA_016794255.1 Planctomycetaceae bacterium
CACGACCGCGCCGCATACCGGGCAACCGAAGGCCGAGAGCCGGCCAGAGCCGCCGTCGTCGCATGGCGCGATCTCGCCGCCGAAATCGCCGCCACGGAGTGACGAGGTTGCCTCGCAGGCCCCACCCGCGAACAATGCTAATAAGAAGAGTTCCTTTGGCGCGGGCATTCTCTAAGGCGACTTCCAAACGCCCGTCAACCGTTGGTTTTTCAAATCAATGTCGCGTGTTTGCCAAGAACCGCGACATTCGCCTGTGACGCGGTCGAACAAACGTTGGCCGCACGCTACAGGTACCGAAGCGACGCGCGGTCGAGCCCCTCCCAAGGCACCTCCGGCCGCGCGTCGCGTTTTTATGCGCGGTACGCGGTTCCACGTTGGGCACGCGTCCCGCGTGCCTTGAGCATCCATCTCGAAGGCCTCCCCATCCAGCTACGCCAACACCGGGACGGCAATCGGTGGCAGGAAATTGCAGCTAGCCTGTAAGACGCTCCTGTGCTTGGCGGTTTTCGAGACCGTCGGGCGGTCGAGATCACAAACGAAGAAGGTGCGCAACTGCCGGTACCGAGCTCCTCTTGGTCAATGAAAAACAAGGAAGGCAACACGCTAAACTCGATTGAACGCCCCGCTCAGAATGTTCGACTCGAAAAAGATGGAACGTCACAGTCTTATCGAACAATGACAGGAAGATCGCGTTTGCGTGAGTGCTCCAATCGTGTTGGTCAGCATCGATTGCCCCCGGCTTGAACCGTGCTTCCCCGCGCGGTAGAACGGCCCAACTCAGTCACTTTCTTCTGTCAACTCGTTCGCAAGGCTGCTGTCCATGCCCCGTATTTTGATCACCCCTGTCGTGTATGCTTCGGGCCGTGGACCGTGGCGCGATGTGCTCGATGCCGCTGGATTTGAATGCGTGTTCCCCGAAGGTGACTGCACGCAGATGGACAAGGCGTCGTTTCTCAAGTGGCTCGATGGGATCGATGGCACGCTGGCAAGCGTGGAGCGTTACGACGAAGAGATTTTTGCCAAGAGCAAGCTGCGAGCCGTTGCACGGGTCGGCGTCGGTTATGACGCAATCGATGTCGCCGCGGCCACGAAGCACAATGTCGCTGTGGCTATCACTCCGGGTACGAACGAGCACTCGGTGGCCGAGCAGGCGATCTCGCTCATCACGGGCGTGTTCCGCGATCTAGCTCGACGCGACCGCGAGATTCGCGCCGGTATGTGGCGACGGAATTGCCCGCGACGCTTGGCTGGCAACACGATCGGCCTCGTCGGTCTCGGTCGCATCGGCAAGGCCATGGTGCCCCGTTGTCATGGCTTGGGTTTGCGCGTCGTGGGCTTCGATCCATACGCCGACCGTGCTTGGGCTGAGAAGAGTGGTGTAACGTTGGTCACCTTCGACGAGTTGTTGGCTCAGTCCGACATCGTGTCGCTGCACATGCCTTGCACGAAGGAAACGACCGATCTGATCAACGACACCTCGCTGGCCAAGATGAAGCCGAACTCAGTGCTCATCAACACGTCGCGCGGTGGCTTGGTCGACGAGGACGCGCTCATGCGGGCTCTCAGTTCGGGCCATTTGTTCGGTGCGGGCCTCGATGTCTGCAAGATCGAGCCTCTGCCAGCGAACAGCCCGTTGTTGAAGCACGAGAATATCGTCTTCGCGCCGCATTTGGGCGGTATTGATCAAACGGCCCTCGACGCCATGGGGCAACTGTCGGCCCAATGTCTCGTCGGTCTGTTCACGGGCAAGTGGCCCGAGGGCTGTATCGTCAACGACTCGTTGAAAGCGGGCTGGAAAGTGTAGATCGCAGCGATTGCGACAATCAGCATGGCACGCCCTTGGCGGGGAGCATAAGATGGGGGGGAATCCACGATCGGGTTCAAGCCGCACCTCATCGCTCCGCCGTGTCCCGCCGAGAAGTCTCATGCCACGTCGCATCGTTCATCGTTTCTTGCGCTCGCACATGGCGCGAGTCTTTCTAGCCAGCTGCGTGTGTCTGCTGGTGCTCACGGGATTCCCGACGCTGTCGTCGGCGGATGACATTCGCATCGCCACGTGGAACGTGCATGAGGGGATGTCGGTCGAGAAGCTCGCAGCACGCGCTGACGATCTGAAAAGCATGGCTGCAGCCGTCAAGCCCGACGTGCTGCTCGTGCAAGAAGTCACGTCGTTGGCCGTGGTCGAAGCGGTGCGCGACCTCATGGGTCTCAAAGGATATTATTGTGCGTGCTCGGATTTCAATCCGGGCGATCAACCGGACTTCGCCTTCTTTGAAGTCGGCATCATCAGCCGCTGGCCGCTCGATCAAGTGATCGAGTACGACACCACGCCCGACAACGCCGACAAGCCCGGCGCGCCCGACGAGTTGCCGATCAACCCGCTGCTCAAGCTCGGCATTCGCAAACCGCCCGAGGATGTGCGCGGATTTTTGTGGGCCCGCATCGATCAACTCAAGCTCACCACGGCAGTCGTGCATCTGAAGAGTTCGCGCGGCGCTCCGAGCGGCCCGGAAGATCGCATGAACGCGACGAAGCGTGAATTTGTCGCGGGCGCGATGGCGGCGGGCGTCGTCGAGGATCGGCTCGTGTGGCCTAGCTACTCGTGCATTCTCGGCGGGGATCTCAACGTGGGCCACTCCGATCTCTCCAAGAACGGCAGTCGGCTCGATGTCGACTACGACAATGCGGCACCGGGTCAAGACGGCTACGACGACACGCATGCGATCTTTCGCGGCGGTGTGGTCTATGGACTGAAAATGCTCAATCTCGTGGGGCACTTGCGTGAGCCCACCTTTCCGGCCTTTCCGAGTACGCCGATCGACAACCTGTACGTGTCCGGCCCCGGCGAAAAGAGCTTCAGCCCCGCGACGATCATCAACGACACATTTGGCTCGGATCATCGCCCGGTGGTGACCGTGTATCGTACGCAGGTGCTCCCGGCCGTGGCTAAACCCGCGCCGGCGGCGCAACCCATGCCGCGACCGGTGCTCGCGCCCAAGGGCGTGATCCCCGCGGCTGAGGCGCGTAAGTATGTCGAACAAACCGGGAGCGTGGAGTTTGTCGTGGCTGACGGGATGTTATTGTCCGACGGTAGGTTTTGCTTCCTCAACTCGTCAAAAGATCGCACGCGGCTCGAAAGCTTTACCGCCGTGCTGCCCGCTGAGACGATCAAGCTTTTCGCCGCGCGGGGCATTGCCGATCCCGCGAAGCATTATTTCAAAAAGAAGATTCGCGTGACCGGCCGGATTCACCTGCGCCGCGACGCGTGTCAGATCGTTGTCGAGAAGCCGGAACAGATCGAGTTGGTCGCCGGGAATTAGTCGTCTTCCAGTTGCTGGTTCAAGGATGATCGTGTTATGTCCGAGGCAGCTTCGCGTCAAATTGTGATCACAGGCGCTACGCGCGGCTGTGGTCGGGCGCTGACCGAGTACTTTATTCGCCTCGGACACACGGTGCACGGTTGTGGTCGCGATCGAAGCCACATCGCCGCTTTGGTCAAGCAGTTTCCGGGGCCGCATTCGTTTTACGCAGTCGACGTCGCTGACGACTCGGCAGTCGCCGCGTGGTCGCAACAGGTGCTCCAGCAAGCGGGCCCGCCGGATTTGTTGCTCAACAACGCCGCGACGATCGCCCCCAACGCTGTGCTCTGGGAAATGAGCGATGCCGAATTCCGCCAAACCATGGAAGTAAACGTCATCGGCGTGGCGAACGTGATTCGTCACTGGGTGCCGGCGATGGTCGAGCGTGGCCGAGGCTTGATCGTCAACTTCAGCAGCGGTTGGGGACGAAGCGTGTCCCCCGAGGTGGCCGCGTATTGTGCATCGAAATGGGCCATCGAAGGGCTGACCAAAGCCTTGGCCGAAGAACTACCCCAGGGCATGGCCGCGATCCCGCTCAATCCGGGCATCATCGACACCGATTTACTTCGCGTCGCGTTTGGTGACGGCGCAAGCTCTTATCCCTCGCCGACTCGTTGGGCCGAGAAAGCGGGTCCGTTCTTGCTGTCTCTCAATGCGGGTCACAACGGCAAGTCACTGTCCGTACCGGGCGTGTGACGTACTCTTGAGTCCTTGTTCTACTCAATAATGCCTTGGGCCAGGTCGATCTGCGCCTGATGCAATCGCGCGTACACGCCACCGGCCGCGAGCAGCTCGTCGTGATTGCCGACCTCGGCGATCCGGCCGCGTTCGAGCACTACGAGCCGATCGGCCTTGCGCAAGGTACTCAGTCGGTGAGCGATCGCGATCGTCGTGCGGCCCTTCACAAGATTGTCGAGCGCCGCTTGAATTTCGCGCTCAGTCTCGGTGTCGACGGCGCTCGTCGCCTCGTCGAGGATCAAAATCCGCGGGTCGATTAACAACGCGCGGGCAATCGAGATTCGCTGCCGTTCTCCGCCCGAGAGCGATTGGCCCCGTTCGCCGACGAGTGAATCGTAGCCGAGCGGCAAGCGCAGAATGAACTCGTGAGCCCGAGCGGCAATCGCGGCGGCGACGATTTCGTCACGCGTCGCCTCGGGGCGCCCGTAGGCAATGTTTTCCGCGATCGTGCCGTAAAACAAGAACGGCTCTTGCAACACGATGCCGATGTTGTGCCGGTACTCTTCAACCGGAAAGCTGCGAATGTCGGCCCCGTCGACAAAAATGCCGCCGAAGCCGACGTCGTAAAAGCGACACACGAGATTGACGAGCGTGCTCTTGCCCGCGCCGCTGGGACCGACGAGGCCAATCATTTCGCCCGGCTTGACGAACAGGTTGATATCTTCGATCACCGGTCGATTGCCATAGCGGAAGCCAACGCCGCGGAACTCGATCTCGCCTTTGACACGACCCGGGTGCAGCGCCTGCATCGGCTCGGGGACGCTGGGTGTGCGATCGAGAATCTCGAAGATGCGCCGCGTGCTCGCCGCCGCACGCTGGGTCGCCGAGATCATCCGGCTCATCGATTCGAGCCGAGCGTAGAACCGGGTGATGTACGTCAGGAAAGCGGTCAGCGTCCCGACCGTGATCACCTGTTCCCACACGCGCCAGGTGCCGGCTCCCCAGACCACGAGCAGGCCAATCTGATTGAGCAATGCGACCAATGGCCAGAAGAATGTCCAGACGTAGTTGACGCGATCGTTGGCCTCGAGGATATGGTCATTGGCGCGGCGGAAACGCTCGATTTCGCGCTGCTCCTGCGCGAATGCTTTGACCACGCGAATGCCGGGGATCGTGTCGGCCAGCACGTTGCTCATTTCGGCCCAGGCCCGACCGCCGCGCGAGAAACCGTGTTGCAACGACTCGCGTACCCGGAAGATGAGCCACGCGATGATCGGGAACGGACAGAACGTGGCGACCGCCAAGATCGGATCAATCGTCAACAGCACGATCACCGAGCCGACGATCATCAGCGCGTCGCTGGCGAAGTCGACGAGATTGTCGCTCAAGAAGCTACAGATGCGGTCCGTATCCGTACTGATGCGCGACATCAGATCGCCGGTCCGTTTGCCACCGAAATACTCGATCGATAATTTCTGCAAATGGGCGTAGGTCTGGTTGCGCATTTCGGCGCTGATCCGCTCGCTGACCCAAGCCATGACGACGCCCTGGGCCCAGGCCAAAAGCCACGCCGCCACGCTCGCCCCGAGAAAGCCGCCAAGATACCAATAGATCTGGTCGAACCGCTGTCGCGACTGTTCCTGTAACTCCTCGATCCGCGCCTCCTCGGTCGCGTCGTCGAGCTTGAGCTTGCGGAGTTGCTCGATGTCGTTCTGATAAGGAATCAGAATATTGTCGAGCAGCGGCATCGTGAGATACGGCGGGATCAAACCCGCGGCGGTCGACGCCACGGTGAGCGCAAAGCCGAGCAGGATCAGGCCCATCCGGTTGCGTGTGAACCGGGCCAGCTTGAGCAGCGACCACGTACTAGCCGGCGCGATCACCTCTTCGGCCTCGGGCGCTTCGACGTCGTCGAGATCTTCCTCGTCGGCATCTTCACCCAAGCGGTAGATGTCAAAGCGTTGAACCAAATTCTGCGCCGCGGCGGCGCGGGCAACCGTGTACCGCCATTCGGCCAAGGTGCCGAGTGGGCCGTGAGCTTCGAGCGTGCCGAGCCCGGCGCGATCACGGCAGGTGAGCGTCAGTTCTTGGTTGAGCGGCCAGGTGGCCCAAATGCGCCGGGCCGGTTGACCATTGCGACCTGCTGCCGGACGTTTCAGAGGATCCAGGCTCAACAACCGACTGTCGGTCAGGATGACGAGCCCCTCGGCAAAGTTCAGTTGCGCGTCGAGGTCCGGGGACATCCAGGCCAGAATCTCTTCGCCGCTTTCGAGTTGAGCGGCGACCTCCGCACGCAAATGGGGCGGAAAATCGGTGAGCAAATCGGCCGGATTGGGCATCGGTGCAATGTCGAGCAGCGGTAGAAACGGTAACGATCGGCCTCGCCGGTTGCCCGGCGGAAACACGAGTATAGCAGAAGAAATGAGCCTGCCTAATCGGCGACGTTCACAGATCGTCGAACTACGATGGGGGCACTTCGGTCTAAGGCTGCATCAACAACGCCCGGACGGCCTGCTCGACACTGGTCGTTTCCAGACCATGCTTTGCGAGGAGATTCAGAAGCATTGGATCGGTGGTGCTCACAGCGGCCATGAGAAAGTGCTCGGTGCCGAGATAGGCATGTTGCAAGGTTCGTGCGGACTGTCGGACACCAGAGAGCAGTTGTTCGATGGGGACCACCCATGGTTCGTTGACGTTCACGCCGGTCTCAACAAAATCAGGTTGCGGGGGTGCAGCCGACGAGCGTTGCCGGCCGTGTCCATCAATCACGGCCTGAAGTTCTGACAAAAACACATCGACATCAGGTATGAAATGTTCGAGCACAGCCCTTCCCACTTTGCGCTCGCCAGTCAGGATCGTCGCGATGGTCAGCGACTCGACGATCGTGGTGGTAAGTTCCCCGTGGACGCGAATGTGATTTCGAGCGCGCTCGCGAACGTGTCGCAATAAGCGGATCGCTGAATCTGTCAGCGGGAGTTCATCGTCCGCCACAGAAGCCCCCTTCATGTAGTCGTCGTTTTGCGGTCGAATTTTGACGAGCGCAACGAGTTGCCCAAGTCCTCCATCACGACGGAGCGTGATGGATACTATGTATTCAGTGCTACGAACTCACTCGCCAGTCGGTCAGCTGCAACTCGACCTTGCGATTGCCGCGGAACTCGTTGATCACCGGGCGAAACGCGATGTCGACCGGACCGTCGTGCTGCTGCAAGGCGTCGAGCCATTCGCCCGCGCCGAACGCTACGCCGCGGATGCCGGTCTGACCTTGGCGTAGCTTGAACGACAGATGCCGGCCCCCTTCGCCCATCGGCTTGGGTGGCTCGGCTAACTGCACGCTCGAGGCACAAAATAACGGCCGTCGGTTCCCTTGCCCAAACGGCGACATGCGTTCGATTTGTTCGACCACACTGAGCGACAATGCGCCGAGCGGCACCTCGGCGTCGATCCAAAGCTCGGCGGTCCGCGTTCCGTGGTCGATCTCGGTCGAGGCGAATTCGCAGAAGTCGGTCCGAAACGCATCGACCTTGCTGGGTTCGATCTTCAACCCGGCTGCCGCGGCATGACCGCCGTGGGCCAGCAAGTGTTGCGAACACGATTGCAAAGCGGCGTGCAAGTTGAAACCCGGCACACTGCGGGCCGAGCCCACGCCGGGCTTCGAGCCGAGTTCGTCGAGCGCGATCAGCACGACAGGTCGATGGAACTTCTCGGCCAATCGACCGGCAACGATTCCGATCACGCCGGGATGCCAGCCAGCGCCGGCGAGGACGAGCGCCGCATCCCCCTCGGGATCGAACTGTTCGGTCGCTTGTTTGTTCGCGGCAAGATAGATGCTGCGTTCCAAACTCTGCCGGCTGCCGTTGAGTTCGTGAATGTACTCGGCCAGCGCTTGAGCCCGTTCTTCGTTCGTGGTGGTCAGCAACTCGATGCCGAGCTGCGCTTGACCGAAACGTCCGGCGGCATTGAGACGCGGCGAGATTGTGAAGCCGAGATCATCACCATCGAGCCGGGGCTTGGTGGCGAGTTGCGTGATGCGCATTAGGGCGGCGAGGCCCGTGCCGGGACGGTCTTTCAAGCTTTGCAGACCATACTGCACCAGCACGCGATTTTCATCGACGAGCGGCACCACGTCGGCCACGGTCCCCAAGGCCGCCAGCCCCACGGCCCCGAGCAAAAAAATGCGTAACCGATCACTGACCTTCTTCGAGTTGTCGGCCCTTTGACACAAGGCCCAGGCGACCTTGAGCGCCACGCCCGAGCCGCTGAGTCCGGTGAAGGGATAGAAGTGGCCGTGCAACCGCGGATGGACAATCGCCGTCGCCTCGGGCGGAGTCGCGGCCGGCTCATGATGGTCGGTCACGACGAGCTCAAGGCCCAAGACCTGCGCGGTGAGTGCCTCGTTCAAACTGGCGATGCCGCAGTCGACGGTCACGACCAGCTTGGTCCCCTGTTGGGCCAAGGTGCGGAGCGCCTCGTCGTTCAGGCCATAGCCTTCTTCGATGCGATTCGGGACGTAGTAATTGACGTCGGCCCCGAGCAGCTTGAGACACTGCCACAGAATGCTGGTGCCGGTCATGCCGTCGACGTCGTAATCGCCGTAGATCGTGATCCGCGACTTGGCGGCGATGGCGCGACTGATGCAATCGACCGCCGCCTCCATGCCGGGCAGCTCGAACGGATCGCGCAGCAACGACAGCCGCGGATCGAGAAAATCGCGCACCTGGTCGGGCTCGTGAATTCCTCGGCACAGCAGCAATTGGGCCACGACCGACGGCACGCCAGCCGAGCGCCCCAGGGCCTCGACCCGTGCCGGTTCATGAGCGTGAATGCGCCAGAGCTTGGCCATGGTCTTCGTGACGGGCTCAAGGGCGAAAGGAACGAGAGACGCTCAAGCCGCAGCGCTCCGCGGCTCGTCGGACACTATTTCTTCTTCTCGTTGTGCAGCGTGTGACGGCGCAGACGCGGGCAGAATTTCTTGATCTTAAGCTTCTCGCCACCCTGCTTGCGTTTGATGGTGTAGTTGTAATCGCCCGTCTCTTCGCAGACGAGGAACACGATTTCGACTTTCTTCTTACTCTTGGCCATGACAACAATGCCTCGACATGAAATGCCCCGACGGGGCAAGCTCGTTTTTGGGAATCGAACAGTATAGCGATCCCTGAGCCAAATTGGCCAGCCCCTTTTCAGAACGCCCACAGTGCATCGTTTTCGGAAGGACGGGTCTCCAGTTCCGTCCAAGCCCTTTCCAAAGACATGGACGGGACTGGAGACCCGTCCTACCGAAGACACCGTTGCCAC
>JAEUIL010000744.1 GCA_016794255.1 Planctomycetaceae bacterium
GTCGATTTTTTTCGACAAGTCGCCGGTCCCAATTACCATGGAAAGATTGCCCCGCCGTACATCCCGCCGATGACGTGAAGTCGTCCCCGCCTGCGTATGCCGTTGTCTGTTGGTCTCGAAACGCCGCTGCAAGTTCGTGCGCTCGACGGCGTCGGCGGGCTCGCGCGATTGAAGCCGATTTGGAATCGGTTGGCGGATGAGTTGCCGCTGCAACGCTGGGAATGGGCCGACGCTTGGTGGCAACGCTACGGGACGACGCGCCGCCTGTTCACGCTCGTGATCACGGAGAGCGACCCCGACGATGTGTTGGGGCTGGTGCCGTTATGCGTCGAACGTCACTGGCTCGCCGGCCGTGTCTTGCGACCGCTCGGCACCGGCGAAGCGGGCACCGATCACGCCGCGATCCTGGCTCTGCCCGGCTGGGAGCGACCGGTGGCCGAGGCCGCGGCTCTCTGGCTCGCGGCGCAATCGCATCGACGGTGGGATCGCTTGCAGTTGGCACGCTTCGAGACCCGACTAATTGCCAACTATTGGTTCTTGCACACCCTCGAACAAGTCGGTCTGCGGGTGGAACGTGGTCAGAGCCAACTGCGCTGGCGCATCGCACTCACGCCGACTTGGAACACCTTTCTCCAGTGGCTGCCGAAGACCACGCGCAGCCACCTGCGCGAGGTCGAAACCCGGTGGCTGCTGACCGGTCGCGCCCGACTCACGCCGAGCTACGGCACCGAGTTCGACGAAGCCACGGTCGCGTTGTTGCATGCCGGCCCTTACGAGCTGCGCGGCGTCGCGCGGAATGCGACGAACGCTTCGATCCGCGAACGGGACTTCACCGCCGATCTCGCGCGACGCATGAATCAACTGCGCCAACTGCGGCTCTGGTCCCTCGAGGCCGACGGGCAAGCGGTCGGTGCGTGGTGCGGGTTCGGGCGTGGCGAAACGCTTTACGCCTACCTGTCGAGCGTAGCCGAGTGCGCCGCCGCGCCGGCTTGGCGAACCGTGCTGCTCGCACACGCGCTGCGGCAAGCGATCGAGCAAGGTTACCAATACGTCGATCTCGGGTATCTGCCCGAGTCGCCCGCTCTGGCCTGGCGAGCCGAACCGCAAACAGTTTGTGACGTCGACGTGATTCCCGCTCGCGGTCCGGCTCAATGGCGGCATCGCGCTCAGCGAGCTTGGCACCGCATCAAGCAGTGGCGGCTCCCGCGTTAGTTCGTCGGCATGGGCATTAAGCCCCCGAGCATTCCTTGCACCAGCGGCAGCACGCCTGCGATCACGCCGTTGAACGCGTCTTGATCTTGTGCGGCAAGCAACTGATCGAGAATCGGCTCGACGAGCGTCGTCACCGTGGCCACGGCGGCCTTGGGGGGGCCGGCAAAATCGGTGGTCTCGATCGCGGTCTTGGCTTGGGCCACTTTCTCGTCCCAACCGTCAACCATCTCCGCGGGGAGCCACTTGCCGTCGACCCGTTTCCACAGCATGGTCTTCGAGATTGTCGCCGTCGGCTCGACGCCTTGAGTCTCGAACGTCAACTCGACGGCATCGTCACCCATCTTATTGGCCGTGATCTTGCTCTTGGCCAAGGTCTCGTCGATGAGCTGCTCTTTGGTCTTGCCCGAGAGTTGTACCATCGCGTCGTTGGCGAGCTTCATCGACTTCGAGACCGTCCCGGCGAGGAACGCTTGCGGATCGAGCTTGGCGAGGCCGTCGACCGTGCTGATCTCGCTGGTAAAGATCGTCTGCAAGAACGTGGCGGTAACGTCGAGCCCTTGCTGAATTTGCTCGGGCGTGGCCGGTTGATCGTTCACCTTGAGGTTCATCAGTGCGCCGGCGACCGCGGGATGGCCGGTGATGAATTCACGCTTGGTCTTGAGCACATTCGCGACCTTGCCGAGGACGGTGAACGATTTCTCCCACAACTCTTTGTCCATCTTCGCACCGAGGGCTTGAACGAGCCCTTTGACATCATTTTGGTGCTTGGCGGGGAGCATTTCCCAGAAGATATCGGCGCGGCCATTGGCCGTTTGCTTCACGATCTCGGCGTAGAGCAACTCGGGCTCGGCGGGCAACGCCAGGGGCATCGTCACAGCCACGGGCGTGGTCACGGCCGGGGCGGGCGAAGCGGCCGGAGCCGGTGTCGGCGCGGGCATGGGGGGCATCGCCGGCTTGGGTGTTGCGAACGGATCGGCAGATGGCAGCATCCCGGCGGGCTTGGGCGCAGTGGGGTCAGTAGCGGAAGTCATGGGCATCGGCGTCGCCGCAGTCGCCGTCGGAGCGGGCACGCTCTCCGGAGCCAAGCTCTTGCCGGTCTGCAAATCGAATCGTGCCAAGCGATCTTTCTCACGTTGCGCGGTGGTCATCACGCGCGCGGTCTGCCGTGCTCGTTGCAGTTCGAGCCGAACGGTTCCCTGCACGCGTTCCAAACTCCGGGCCGAGGTGCGATACATCCCCGGCGAGACCGCTTCGAGTCGCGCACCCTGTGCAAAATCGGCACGGGCTTCGTCCTGACGACCCATCTGCCACAGTGCGAGGCCGCGGAAGTACAAACTCTGCGGGTCACGGCTGCCGGCGTTGATCGCGAGCGTCATGTATTGTTCGACGGCTGCCGGTTGCCCTTGAAAGTACGCACGGATGCCACGTCCCACGGCATCGTCGATCGCCCCGGTCTGCGCGGTGGCGGTCGAGATCGCGAGCCCCAACACGATGCCGAACACCCCAGCACTCATCCAGCGTCCCATGACGGTTTCTCCCAGCAAAATGGTCGATTCACCGCGAATCGGTCCTGCCATCCTATTTCGAGCCGCGGGCGAACACAAGAAAGCTGGGATTTTGGATCAGGATGCCTGCGAAGTTACACGCGCCCGGCAGCTCGGTGATGCGAAGGGAACGAGTTGGACAAACCATTCCGCCACGTTGTGACGGATCGTCCAGCTGATGCCGATTCAGATCGTCGACGCCAACGCCTTCACGCTCTTCGGCTCGGTCGTGACCGAGCATGTGGGGCCGGAAGTGTATCAGTTGGCGTGAGTCGACTGAGAGGCTCTTTTGATTGGCTGATTGATGCCAACTCAAAGGTACTCGAGACGACTGCTCGCACGGAAGGCGGGAACTCAACTGAACGTCCTCGCAACGTCATCACACAACGAAGCGCGGGCGAGATAGAGCATGAACCCGACTGGACGGCAAGCACCCGAGTATTCTTCTGAGCGTTGCATGCCGCCCACAAGTCGCGGCGAAAGTCAGACAACGAAGCATCATGAATCACCTCGTGGAGATGACTCAGCCCATCAAGTTGCCCAGATAGCATCAGGCGTTCCGTGGGACCGCTCTAAAACAGCCCGGAGATCACATCGCCGTCGGCGACTTTGAATGGACGGCCTTGTATGTCTTGCACGATCGACTCGGGCGAGATGCCGAGCAGATGAAAGATGGTCGCGGCAAGATCGGCGGGGCGCACGGGGTTGGTCGCCGGATACGCGGCTTGAGCGTCGCTGCTGCCGTAGTGTCGACCGCCCGGCAAACCGGCCCCGGCCATCCACACCGTGTTGCACGGCCCCCAATGATCGCGGCCCGCGGCTTTGTTGACCCGCGGCGTGCGGCCGAACTCGCTGAACCACACGACGAGCGTGTCGTCGAGCATGCCGCGCTCTTGCAGTTCGTCGAGCAACGTCGCGATTGGCTGATCGACTTGCGGAATCAAGCGATCTTTAAGCTGCTTGAAGTTCTGGCCGTGCGTGTCCCAGGTCGTGTCGACACCGGGCATGTCGCGATGCCAGTAAACCGTCACGAGCTTGACGCCCGCTTCGAGCAATCGCCGAGCCAGGAGCGCCCCTTGGCCGAAGGTCTTGCGACCATAGCGATCGCGCACCGCGTCGGGTTCGCTGCGTAGATCGAATGCTTGCCGCGTCTTGGACGAGACGATCAGATCGAGCGCTTGCTGATGATACGTGGTCATCGCCGCGACATCGCGCGATTGTTCCAAGTCGCGCCGCGCGGCTTCGATCGTGGCCAGCAAATCCTTGCGGGCCGTGACTCGATAGGGATCAAGCTCGCCGGGCAGCTTCAGGCTCGAAATCGCGAAGTCGGGCTTGTCCGGTTTGTCGTCGATGGGAAACGGATCGTACCGCTTGCCGATCATGCCGCCGAATTGGCCCGGGGCCACCGCGCCGATCGTCGTGCCAATCTTCTCGGGCAGCGACACGAACGACGGCAGTCCGCCACTCGCGGGTTTCAGCCGCGAGACGATCGAACCGAGGTGCGGATGATCGCTTTCGGATGCGTTGAAGTTCTCGGCCGTGAGCCGGTGCTTGTGACCGGTCAGCATCCAGTGGGCGGCCGTCGAGTGGTTGTTGTCGCTGTGCGTAACCGAGCGAATGATCGACAGCTTGTCGGTGTGCTTGGCCAGATGTTGAAAGTGCTCGCAGACTTGAATGCCCGGGGCGCGGGTGTCGATCGGTTTGAACTCGCTGCGCACGCCATCGGCGGCATCGGGCGTGAGATCAAATGTGTCTTGATGCGCCGGCCCGCCCCACATGAAGAGCAGCAGACAACGCTTGGCTCGACCGAAGTGCCCTTGCGGGTTCGCCCCTTGGGCCTGTTGCGCGGCCAGCAGCGCCGGCAAACTGAGCCCCAACGGCGCAAGTCCCCCGAGCCGCAGCATTTCACGCCGGGACAGACGATCGCACAGTCGCAGCGGTGAGGAAAGCAGGTCGAGCATCGGCGGGAGTCGGGTAGTGGGGCGAGCTCCCTATTCTACCTAAATCGGCCGACGGATAAAGAGAATTTGATCTTCGACCCGAGTGCCGCAAACTAAGCCGACTTTTTCGCCAGCAGTTCTTCGAGCACTTTGGCGACCAGCGTGGGATCGTCTTTCTTGACCATCTCGGCGATCCGCGAGGCGGGAATTTTCAGCTTGGCCAAGTGATCGGTAATGCGCTTCCAAACTCGTTCCCGGGCTTTACCTTCGGCGAGATAGAGTTCGCTGATTTGCTCGCCGATTTTTTGCAGTGCGATGGTATCCGCGTTCTCGTAGTAGTTGCGGATGATTTTTTCTTGGTACCGGGTCCGTTCGGCCATGGGGGATGTTCCGAGCAAGAAAGTTGAACGTCGGGCAATCAATGCCTTCAAGGTATCGGCCAGCCCCGGTAGTCGGCAACAAGAATTCGGGAACTACCCGCCGTTGGACCGACGAATTCCGGTTTTCCAAGGGTGTTTCGCGTGTCACAATGAGAG
>JAEUIL010000752.1 GCA_016794255.1 Planctomycetaceae bacterium
GCCTCAAGGCGAGCGACACGCACATGGCGACGGCCGACGGCAAAGTCGTGCTCCGCCACGCTATGGAATCGTTCCTGCCGCGCGAGTTCACGCAACAACGCAAGCAAGGATTCTCGCCGCCGGATGAGAATTGGTATCGCGGGCCGTCGATGGACTACATCAACACGGTGCTCAGCGACCGACGCACGCGGCAACGGCCGTGGTTCGATCAGAAGTTTGTGCGGGCCCGGCTCGACGAGCATTTCAGCGGACGGAAGAACCATCGGCTGTTGATCTGGTCGCTACTGTCGATCGAGTGGCTGCAGCGTCACTTCACCGACACTGCGGTGCCGGCGCTAGCCAAGAGTGCGTAAAAAGAGTATCCGTCACGCTCCGCGTGACGCTCCCCGACAATCGACCTGACCGAGTTCTAAATCACCCACCATCACGCGGAACGTGATGGATACTATGAAAGCGCATCACGCCGAGCGTGACGGATACGATGAGCCAAGCCACAGTAACCGCTGATCGCGTTGAATGGAGCGACCCGCTCGCGCCGGTCCTGCGCCATCGCACGCTCACCTGGGAGTTGGCGAAACGCGAGATTCGCGATCGTTACGCCGGTCAAGTGTTCGGTGCCTTTTGGGCCGCGGGACATCCCATCGCGCTGATGGCCGTGTATGTGTTCATGTTCGCGTATGTGCTGAAGCTCAAGGTCGGTGGCGACGTGGCGATGCCGCTCGACTTTACCGTCTACATGCTCTCGGGACTCATTCCCTGGTTGGCCTTTCAAGAATCGATGGTCAAGTCGGCCAGCGTGGTCGTGGCCAACTCGAATCTTGTGAAACAGGTCGTGTTTCCGCTCGAAGTCTTGCCGATCAAAGGCATTCTCGCCGCGAGCATTACGCAAGCCATCGCGACAACTTTGCTCGTCCTGTACACGCTCATCACGAGCGGTTCGCTGCCGTGGACCTATGTGCTGCTGCCAGCCCTGTGGGCGATGCAGTTCCTGGCCGTGGGCGGTGTTTGTTATTTGATCGCCTCGGTCGCGGTGTACTTCCGCGATGTGAAGGACTTCTTGCAGCTCTTCTGCACCGCGGGCATGTACTTCATGCCGATCTGCTATCTACCCGACTGGGTGCCCGAGGTGGTGCGACCGCTGCTCTGGGTTAATCCGTTTAGCTATCTCGTCTGGTGTTACCAAGACGTCTGTTATTTCGGCCGCATCGATCATCCCTGGGCTTGGGCGGTGGTAACCGTGGGCTCGGTCACTGTGTTTTACGTCGGTTTCGGCGTGTGGCGCAAACTCAAGACCTGTTTTGGCAGCGTGCTGTAATCCGCGAACTTTACTGGGGCAACGTGCCGTTATTAACACCCGCAAGACAAACTCGACCGTGAAGCCGACCATTCCGATTCGCGATCCGTCGTCGACTGCCATTGCCGAAGATTCGGTGTTGGCCGCCACGCGCGCCTTTCGCGAACATCACGGTCGAGCGCCACGCGTGCTGTGCGTGGGTAACGTAGCCAACAACGGTTACAACAACGGCAAGATCCTTGCTCGCGCCGGCTGGGATATCGATGTGATGTGTTACGACTACTATCACATCATGGGCTGTCCCGAATGGGAAGATGCCGATTTCGAAGGTGACGTGGGCGACCCGTTCAATCCGAACTGGCGGCGTGTCGATCTGAACGGGTTCGAGCGACCGAGCTGGTTCGTGCAGGGGCCGCGTCATATGTGCGTGCGGCTGCTGCTCGCCCGACGTGAGAATCGTCCCTGGGACGAAGCATATTGCAGTCTGATTCTCCGCTACTTTCAGAACCCCATTGCCCAGCGAGCATTGTACTTCGCGCGCCGTGTGAAGCGGGTGGCGATTCGCGGCGTGTCGCTGGCACGAGCGGGCTATCACTACGGCATCTGGCGTTTGCGGCACAGCGCGTCCGTCGCCAAGCGACTCGCGCATCACACGCTGGAATGGCTGCAAAACAGTCACGCGTCGTTACACGCAACGCTGCAATCCAAGACTACGCAGGCCGAGCAGGTTGTCAAACAAGCCGTGCAAAAGGCGGCGCAGAAGCCGACGCTGACGTTCGACTCGTACCGCTCACAGTTCTTGTGGCATTACGAGCAATGGGCGTACAAATTGCGCACCGCACGGGCGCATGCCCTGAACTTCTTGCAACTCTGCGAAGCCTCGGCGATTCGCCGCATGCAAAACATGGGTGCAAAAGTAGCTCAACGACTACCCGCGGCCATCGCCCAGCCCACTGCGAAGCTGGGTTCCGTGTTCGGCCGGCTGCTCAAGTTCGCGCGTGATACCGTCGTTGGCACCGCTGCTCTGGTCGAACGGGGCACGTTGGCGGCGATCCACTTTCCGTTTGTTTCGCGCTATCGCTGGCTGCTCGCCATTCCGTTCGCGTTCGTGTTTCCTCGCGTGACAGCGGCACTGGTATGCGTCACGCTCGTGGGGCTCGCTCTGCGGTATCTCATTCGCTTGCCGGTTCGTCGTCGAGAACGTCGCCAGGCCGAGGAAGCAAACTACGTCTGCTCCCAATCGACGCCTCCAAACGAGCAACCGTCTTCGGTATCAATCTCCGCGCCCCCAGCGCCGACATTTGAAGCCCGTTGCAACTATTTGCTGCAACTCTTTCGCGAGTTGTTTCCCGATCGCGAGGATCAACTCGCCGCGCTCGACATTGTCGGCTACACGTCGATCATGCCCGAGTGGAACCGGCTCATGGCGCACTACGATCTCGTCATCGGCTATGCAACCGACGGCATCTACCCGTTGCTGGCGGGCAAGCGTCCTTACGTGGCGTACGAGCACGGCACGATCCGCAGCATTCCGTTCGAGCCGACCTCGCAAGGTCGCACGTGCGCATTGACGTACAAGTTGGCCGATGCCGTGGTGATCACGAATTGCGACTGCGACATCGCCGCCGAGCGGCTGCAACTCGACAATCATCGGTTCATCCCGCATCCGATCAACGAAGATTGGCTGGCCGACGATTCTTGGTTGAAATTGCGCAACGATCTACGTCAGCAACTGAATTCCGACTTCATCATCTTTCATCCCTCGCGCCAGCACTGGGAAGCCGAGCGGCATCCGAGTTGGGAGAAGGGAAATGACTTCCTCATCCGCGGCTTCGCGCGGTTCGTGCATGAAGTCTGTCCTACGGCCGCGATGGTGTGTGTCGCTTGGGGCAAGACTCTGCAACAATCGAAAGACCTGCTCGCCGAGTTGGGCGTGGCTGATCGCGTGATGTGGATCGAGCCGAAGCCGACCGTGCGCATGACCCGTTACATTCGCGCTTGCGACGTGGTCGCCGATCAGTTTTATCTCGGTGCCTTTGGCGGCGTGATGCCCAAGGCAATGGTCTACGGCCGGCCGACGCTCATCTATCTCAACGAAGAGCGTCATCGTTGGTGCTTCCCCGAGATGCCGCCGATCTGCAATACCCGCACGCCCGACGAGGTGTTCGAGTCGCTCAAGCGGCTGCGGATCGAGCCGAACTACATGGAACAAATGGTCGCCGACGGTTTGAGTTGGTACGCGAAGTATCACTCGAGCCAGCTCGTCGCTCAACGATTCGACGACATACTGGGCGACGTCTTGTCACTGAACGAACGTGACGCCGCCCCGCAAAGTGGAGAGCAACGACGATGCGCGTGACTGTGATTGGTTCCAGCGGATTTTTGGGTCGCACGTTGACCGCCAGCTTGCACCGTGACGGCGCTCACGTGACCGCGATCTCGAGCGGAACACCGCAAGGCATTGATCGTACGACGGGCTTGTTGCCGCACGATTTCAGCATCGCCGCGGGGACCGAGGCGGTCGTGTACCTCGCTCAATCGCCGCACTATCGTCAAGTGCCGGACATGGCGTGGCACTTGCTCAACGTCAACGTCGTCTCTGCCGTGCGCGCCGCGAATGCCGCTCGCGCCGCGGGCGTCAAGCGATTCATCTACACGTCGACCGGCAGCGTCTACGCTCCGAGCTTTGCACCGCTCGCCGAAACCGCTGACGTTCGCCGCGATCGTTGGTATCCGCTCAGCAAATTGCACGCAGAAGAGGCACTCGCTCAGTTCCAGAACGATTTGCAAGTCTGTCTTGTGCGTCCCTTCGGCATTTACGGCCCCGGGCAGACCGGCATGCTCGTGTCGAACCTCGCCGCGTCGATCGAACGCTGCAACGACATCACGCTCGGCCGGCATCCGCACAACCGCGACGAAGCCGACGGCCTGAAAATCTCGCTCTGCTATGTGGACGATGCCGCCGCGGTGATCGCCGAGTTGCTGCAAGTTCCGAAGTTACCGCTGCATTTGAATCTGGCCGGTCCGCGGGCCATCAGCGTTCGTGAGATCGCGCAATCGCTCGCCGCCGGGCTGGGTTTGCCTGCACGGCTCAAAGAGATGGATCAGGCCCGTGAGTTCGATCTGATCGCCGATACCACCCAACTGTCGCACACCGTCAACGTTAACTACACCGATTTCCAAGTGGGCCTCGGTCGCACGATCGACGAACTTCGTCGTCAGCGCCCGCAAGCCGCCTAAGCACCGCTCATACACTCACACACGCATTTCCTTCCCGGAGAGACCGTCATGCTCGCCACTGAAACCCAGCAAGTCTCGCTCGTTCATCCGCAAGACCCCAGTCTGCCGCTCGAGGTTCAAGACAATCGCCTCGTGTGCAACGCGACCGGCGAATCGTTCCCGA
>JAEUIL010000816.1 GCA_016794255.1 Planctomycetaceae bacterium
GCAGCATCAGCGCCGCGAGCTGGGCACTCGACCACGCAAAGAGTTGCTCGCCCGGCACGGTTTGCTTCCAGCGCTCGTGATTCAACGCATGCACACGGGCTTGCTGGATCACTTGTTCTTCGAGAAACCCGCGTCGGCCGGGCGGGGTGCTCTGCTCTTGCTCGTAAGCGGCGAGCAGCTTGGTGTCGAGGTCGGGATAGACGGTTTCGATTTGATGCGCGACCGCGCGAAGATCCAGACGGCGGAACCAGGTGTAGAGCGCGACCAATGTGGCGATCCCGAGCGAACCGATGAACACCGGTCGGCTGGGCCAAAGTGAATTGAGTGACGGCGATGCGAAGAACGCCAGCCAGGCGACCACGATCGCCATGACCCACACCAGCGTCAAACGTCGCCACAGGGTGCGTCGCCGGAAACGACTCGCGATCCGTTTGATCTCACCTTCGATCGAAGCGGGCTTCATCGGCAGTTGCCTCCAGCACGGAGATTGATCCTGGTCATCATGACACACGCTCCCGACGGGCGACATGGCCCGCGTACCAAGTCTCGCACAGCGTCATGCCCAGTGCGAAGACCAAACACCACCGCCACAACTGCTGCCGAGCCTCAAGCTGTCGGCTCTGCAAAGTCTGCTTCTCGGCGACGGTCAACGCGGGAGCGGTTTGCTCGTCCTTCACCAATCGCACGCCAAGCGTTTCGAGCACCTCGGGACCCAGCCGGGCGGTCTTGCTTTCATCGACCGGGACGTTGATCGCCACGCGTTGCAAGCCCGCGGCGGAACGGACTTCGTAAACGCCCGGTCCCTCGTCGGGCTCGAACCGCGGCGCGTCGTCGGCCACGGTCAACTCGCGTCCGCTGGGAGTCTTGATCGTCCAGGGACCGGTGGCGCGAGCAGGTTTCGTGGCTGCGGTGGAAGTGTTTTCGGCAACGGGCGGTTGGTCGGTTGAAGTTGTGGATCGCTCGGCCAACGCACCCTCACCCGGCTCACTCCGTTCGCCACCCTCTCCCGAAAGGGGAGAGGGGGTCTCGGCCACATCGCCGAGCCGCGAAAGATCGACGATCGTGCCCGCGTCGTAATTCACCGCCGGGGGCGCTTTCCGCCAACCCTGTTCAACCAGCGTCGCCATCAGCGGCACGAACTTGCTCGACACGCCCAGCTGACTCTCGCGCGGCTGCCAACCGTGGGCCAACACCAACACGCGGCCCGAGCCGCGAGCCGCCTCGATCCAAGCCGGTTCGCCCGAGTCAAACCGCGCGAGGATCCGCACCTGTTTCGCGGTCGTGTCGTCGAGCGTGATACGGCGATGTTTCCAGATACGAATCTTGGTGAAGTCCGAGAACCGCGGGTCGTTGAACGGCGTGAGAAACGGATGCCGCAGATCAAGATCGCTCAGCAGGGCATACTCGCGTGCCTTGTCGCTCTCGGCCAGCGTGATCCGGGCGGGCTCGGCAAGTTCCTGCGGCAGCAATGCCCGCCACGGAGCAACATCCGCACTGGTCGCCACGCCCACCGCGATGCCACCTCGCTCGATCCATGTTTGCAGCACTTCCAACCAACCCGCGGGCAAATCTCGGTCGGTCGCGACGACCACGAGCGGCACTTGATCCAGGTCGGCAGCGGTCGGCGTGCGGACACCCTCGCCGTGCGGATCGACGGTCTCGACCGAGACCACTCGGCCGCTCAAACCTTGTCCCAAGGCACGTTCGAGAAAGTACCGCAGTGTCTGCGGATCGTCGCTCGGTTCGGATGACAGATGCAGCACGCGCACTTGTTCGCGCGTGGGTGGCACGAACCACAAGCTGTTGTCGAACGGCTCGTCATCGCCGCTGAGCGTCAGTTCGGCGACATGGCCAGCCGGCACGGGCGGTGTACGCACAACCCGCGATTGACCGGGCGGAACGTAGATCGACACCGGCTTGGCGCTCTCATCGTCGGCGCTTATCGGCTGAGCCGTTTTCCATTGCAACTCGAACGTCTCGCGCTGCGAATGTCCGGCGTTGATGACCAGCACGCGCGGCCGAGGTGCGGCCGAGTTGGCCGAGGTCGTCTCGACGCTCGCCGCCAAGGCGTGAACTCCGGCGTTGGTCCCTTTCCGTTCGAGCGGCAGCAGTTCCAACTCGATGCGCTTCGGCCACTCGAAACTTTGCAGGCCGGTGAGTCGGCTGCCAGCTTGCAGATCACTGACGAGCACCACACGCCGCCGTCGGTCGATCGCGGCCGAGGCTTTGTCCTGGTCGGCCACGTCGAGCGTTTCCACCGCGGCGACCAACGCTTGATCGAGCCGCGTGGCGGACCAACTCGGCTTCAACTCGGCGAGCGCCGCGCGACCGAGGCCCGAGCGCTCGGGTGGCGGTGCGGTGCGCCACGATTCAAAGGTCAGCAGCGTGCGAGTGTCGGTCCCAAACGACAAGATCGCCAGTTCGTCGTGAACTCCCGCACGCTCGACGATCTTCTCCGCCGCGGCGATCGCCAGTTTGAAAAGCTCGCCGCGCCGCATGCTCGCACTGGTATCGACGAGCAACACCGTGCGTTCACCGGCGGGCGTGTCTTGCTGTTGTTCGAGCAACTGCCGCAGAAATGGACGGCCGAACGTGAGCGCGAGCAGCGCGAGGATCAATCCGCGCAGCAGTAGCAACGGCCAATTATCGAGCCGCGAACGACTCGTGAGCCGCGGCGGCGACGGCGTGAGGAACATCAACGTGCTGAACGGCAGTCGGCCCCGCGGCGTGCGACGAAACAGATGAAAGATCACCGGCAGCGAAATCGCGGCGAGACCGGCGAGCACGAACCACGGCGCGAGAAAGCTCATGTCGACCCTCCGCGGCCCGAGCGAGCACCGGTCATGGCTCTGCGGCGCGTCGTGCGACCGCGGCGACCGCGACTCTGCAAGTAGTCGAACAATGCTTGTTCCAGCGGTTGATCGGTCGTGATCTGCGTGAGGTCGATGCCGAGCTGATCGGTGAGCGTGCGCAGCTGTTGCTGATGTTCGGTAAAGCGGCGCAGATACTCGTCGCGCACCGAGGTGGGATCGACGTACAACTCGCGACCACTTTCGACATCGACGAACAGCACCGGGTCGGCGAACTCGAACCGCGTTTCGGTCGGGTCCAGCACTTGGAACACCAGCACCTCGTGACCGCGCGACACGAGCGCCGACAATTGCAGCGCCAAACCATCGAGCGGACACAACAGGTCCGAGACCACGACGACCACGCCGCGCTTGCGAAGCAACTCGGCCACACGCTCGAGCGGCTTGACGAGATTCGTCGCCGCGCCATGCGCCTCGCGATCCAAGAGCAGCATCAATCGCCGCAAGTGCCCTGGTCGGTAACGCGCCGGTAGATAGTCGAGCAGTTCGTCATGAAACGTGGTCAGACCGGCGGCATCGCGCTGCGAGTGCAAGAAGTAGCCGAGCGTGGCGGCCAACGTGCGAGCGTAGTCGGCCTTTCTGTACCCGAGCGAGCCGTAGTCCATCGAACGACTGAAGTCGACGACCAAATGGCAACGCAGGTTCGTCTCGTCCTCGAATCGCTTGATGTAGTAGCGATCGCTCCGGGCAAACAGTTTCCAATCGAGATAGCGCGGATCGTCGCCGGGCGAGTACTGGCGGTACTCGGTGAACTCGACCGAGAAGCCGTGGTACGGGCTTCGATGCTGGCCGGAGAAGAACCCTTCGACGACGACGCGAGCCCGCAGCTCGAGGTGCTTGATCCGCATCAGCGTCGCGGGATCGATCCAGCCGCTGGAGGTGCGACGGGGCGAGTCGTAGGTCGGCGGTGGGTCAGTCATAGCGAACCCAATCTCGGCGGCGTCCGCGGGTCCCTTCCAGAGACCCGCCTCGGCCGCGGCTGTCCTATTACTGTACGCTTAGACCGGGCTGGGATGCAAAGTGTTTCTAGTATCGCATCATAAGTTCAGATTTTGTGGTTTTGAGATCGGCCGGAATGCCATCGTCGCGGAACCTTGGGGACCTGAGCGGGGTTGAGTCTGATAGCCGAGCGACAAGTTCTCGGTAGGCCGGGCCTCCGGTCCTACGGAAGATTGCAGCGGGTAGTGATACCCTTTGGTGACGTGTGCCATGTCCACGTCTTCGTGGACATGCGTTTTCCCCGGGAAACATGCCCACGCGGACGTGGGCATGGCACACGATTCTGTCAAAAGGCATCACTACCTTGCAGCGAGGCGA
>JAEUIL010000855.1 GCA_016794255.1 Planctomycetaceae bacterium
TCGCCGCCTGGGCGTTGCGCTCGAACTTTGGAGTCGCAGCCCCACGACGTGCGTCGTCCCATGAGCCGAACGTCGAGCGAACCACGGACAACGTTCGCGCGCAGCAGACCGATCCACCGCTGCTGCATGCTCCCCTGGCGATTGTCGGCATGGCGTGTCGGTTGCCCGGCGCCAACTCGCTCGATGAATACTGGCAGTTGATCGCCACGGGCCAGCAAGCGATTCAAGAGTTTCCCGCCGAGCGTTTGGATCGCGCGCTGTACTACTCGCCCGCCAAGCCGGCGACCGGCACGACCTACGCGACCATCGGCGGCTTTGTCGAACCCGACGAGGCGGCGATCGCGGCGCACCCGCACATCGATCCGTGTCACGCGACGTTTCTCGCTGTGGCTCGGCAAGCATGCGAGCACGCCGGTCTCAACGGTCACGGTCCGCGTCATGATCGTTGCGGCGTCTACATCGGTCACTCGGCCGGCAGCCAACTCGGGGGCGATTTGTCCGCGGGGACACTCGCCGCGCACGTGGCGGATTTCTGGCGCGACGACGCCATCGTGCAAACATTGCCGCCTGCCGAGCGCTCACGGCTCGTCGCGGAACTTGCCGCGCGTTTTGAAAGTCGCCGACCGCGGCGCAATTCGCGCGGTGAACCGTTGGCCGAAGCGCATCAAGTGGCCCATTACACGGCCGAGCAACTCGGGTTCGAGGGGCCTCGGTTGGCCATCGACGCCGCGTGTGCCTCGTCGCTCGTGGCGCTGTCGTCGGCGGCGCTCGCCTTGCAAAGTGGCGAGATCGACGTCGCGCTCGTGGGTGGCGCTTCGTACAACAAAGCCGATAGCCTGATCTTGTTCTCGCAGGCTCAATCGTGCAGCGCCACCGACTCGCGGCCGTTCGACGCCGCGGCCGATGGCTTGATCAGCTCCGAAGGTTATGTTGCCCTCGTGGTCAAAACCTTGGCCCAAGCCGAGGCCGACGGCGACACGATTCACGCCGTCATTCGCGGCATCGGGCTCGCAGCCGATGGCAAAGGGCGCAGCCTCTGGGCGCCGCGCCGCGAAGGCCAGATCGCCGCCATGAACCGAGCGTACAACGCCCAACTCACCCCCGCCGAGATCGACTATGTCGAAGCTCACGCGACCAGCACGCGCGTCGGGGACGCCACCGAGTTGGAGTCGCTGATCGATTGCTTTGCGGATAAAACAGCTCGGTCGAGTCGCGTTCCACTCGGCAGCGTGAAAGCCAACATCGGGCACACGCTCGAGACCGCCGGTCTGGCCGGACTGCTCAAGGTCGTGCTGGCCATGCAGCGGCAGGTCATTCCGCCGACGATCAACGTCACCGAGCTGACGCCCGACATCGATTGGCAACGGGCTCCGTTCCGCTTGCCGAGCGCCGCCGAACCCTGGCCACGCCGGGCCGACGATCAACCTCGCCGCGCCGCGGTTAACTCGTTTGGCATCGGCGGTTTGAACGCGCATGTGATCGTGGAAGAGTACGCCGCATCAGTCGCCCCTGTAACGAATCACGAGTCACCGCCGCTCGCTGCCGTTGAGCCGATCGCCATTGTCGGGCGCGGCGTCGTGCTGCCCGGGGCGCACGAGTTGAGTTCCCTGCGCAGCTTGATCGCCTCGGGCGAGGTGATGCTGGGCGAACCGCCAGCCGGGCGTTGGCGATGCGATGCAGGTTTAGATCCGACCGGTTCTGCTTCGCATACCACGCCCACGCGTCGTGGCGGCTATTTGCGGAACTATCAATACGATTGGCGGCGACACAAAATCCCGCCGCGTCAAATTGCCGAAGCGAATCCGTTGCAGTTCATGCTGCTCGATGCCGCCGATCAAGCCTTGGCCGAGGCCGGTTATCATGAGCGCGACTACAATCGTCAGCGCACGGCCGTCGTCGTCGGGACCACGTTCGGGGGCGAGTTCAGCAATCAGTTGCAACTTGGTCTGCGGTTGCCTGAGCTTGAGCGCGACGTGCGAGCGTTGCTGCAAGAGCAAGGGCACGATGAGGCGCTCGCCCGACGGTCGGCCGAGCAACTCCGCGAGCGTGTGTTGAATGCTTGGCCTGCGCGGCGCGACGAGACTGGCAGCTTCACCGCCAGCACGCTGGCCTCGCGATTGACCAAGACGCTCGATTTGATGGGGGGCGCCCTTTCGCTCGACAGCGGTGAAGCGTCATCACTCACCGCCCTGAGCGTCGCTTGCGACTGGCTCCGCTCCGGCGCGTGCGATCAGGTCCTGTGTGCCGCCGGACAACGGTCGCTCGATCTGGCGTCCTTTGAATTGCTCAAGCCGCGCGGCTGGTTCAACGCAGATGGCGAGAATACCTATCCGGCCGAAGGCGCGGTGGTCGTGTTACTCAAGCGCTTGGCCGACGCCGAGCGCGACGGTGATCGCATTCTCGGTGTGTTGGGACCGGTTGCTCTGGCGTCTCAGCTCGAATCGGCGACTGCTCGCGTGGCTGCGCTCACGCCCGAGACACCGATCGTCACCCAAGCGCTCGTGCCGCAGATCGGTCATCTCGGCACAGCACAAGGTTTGCTGAATGTCGTCGCCGCGACACTTGAGTTCGAGCAGGTCACCTCGCCCCCGTCGCTCACGCTTGTCGGCGACGAAGCCTCGTCCGGACTCGCCGGTTGCGTTGCGATCGCGCCTTCCGCATCCCGCGCTGCGGCGGTGAAACCATCACCGACGGATGCGCCGATTTCCGCCCAGACGAGTGCGACGACCGCGTTGCCAGCGGCGTCGGTCTGGCGCTTTGCGGCAGACTCACGCGAACAGCTCGTCACCCAGTTGCAAGCGGCTCTGGTCGATTCGGCAACTGCCGGAGCACGGGCCGCTGCCAAGACACGGTTTGCTACCACCGACGCTTGGCGAGCGGTGATCGCCACGACCGGTCGCGGTTCGGTGAGCCACCGTTTGAAACGAGCGATCGAACTGCTGCAACGCAACGATGCACCGGGACCCACGCGAGCGGCGGGAGTCATCGTCAGCGATCCCACAAGTCGGGCTGCTTGTCGCGTGGCCTGCGTCTTTCCGGGCCAAGGTTCGCAGCATCCGCAAATGTTGGCTGGCTTGCTGCAAAGTTCACCGGCCCTCGCACAGTGGGGCGCGACCGCCGATCAACTGCTGAGCAAGCATGGTTGGCCCACGCTGGCCGAGCTGTGGGGACAGCCCGAGAGTGACGCAGCCGATGCGATCGTCCGTCCGCAGTTGGCCATGTTGCTGGCCGACTCGGCGATGTGCGTGGCTTTGCAATCGCTCGGACTTCAGCCCGACGCGGTCACGGGCCACAGCTTTGGCGACTTTGCCGCGCTCATTGCCGCGCGAGTATGGAGCCTGTCCGAGGCGCTCGCCGCGACTCAATCGCGCGCCGCTGCGGTGACGCGCTATGTCAGCGATCGCGGAGCACTGCTCTCGACCAACGCCCCGCACGATTGGTTAACCACACAGCTGCGCACCTTCGGTGACGCGCTCGTGCTCTCGCATCGCAACGCTCCCGAACAACGCGTGGTTGGGGGAGTGAGCGCTGACATCGAAAAGCTGAGTGAGGCGATCGAAAGCGCCGGTTACGCCGCGATTCCGTTGCGCGTGCCGTGTGCGTATCACACGCCACTGCTCACGCCTGCGCAGGCACCGTTTCGCGCGGCACTCGACTCGATCACGATCGAGCCGCCGCGAGTCCCGTTCTTTTGCGGTGTCACCGGTCGCTTCGTGGCCGATCCGGCCGAGATTCGCGACAATCTCGCCCGTCAGCTAACCACGCCGGTCGACTATCTGCGTCAGATCGAACGCATGTACGAGCATGGATATCGGGTGTTCGTCGAGGTCGGGCCGCAACGCGTTCTGTCGGGACTCAATGAACGGATTCTGGCTGATCGCGCCGTGACGTTGCTTGCCACGGACGACGGTCGCGGCGATTGGACGGCGCAGTTCGCCTGGTTGCAAGCGGCGCTGGAATGTCTCGGCGCGGTGAATGCCGATGCCGGCAGAGGTGCCTCGACCGGTGAGGTTACGCCCCAATCCGCAAGTTCAAACGGCTGTGACGATTTCGATGCCACGGCCCGCCGCCGAGCGCGTCGCGTCAATCGTCCCGTGATCACGCCCGAGGACGAGTTCGCCCGCCGCTCGTTGTACCAAACCAAGTTGCCCACGACCGAGCCGGCGGTCAACTCGGCAACACCGAGCGATGAACTCGAACAGTTCCTGATCGACTTTGTCGTGTCGCAGACCGGTTATCCGCGCGAGGTGGTCGATCTCGATGCGGATCTCGAAGCCGACTTGGGCATCGACAGCATCAAGCGAGCCCAGTTGATCGGCGAGCTGCGCGAGTTCGTCGAGTTCACCGCGGAAGATCGCCGCAATCAGCAGCAGTTCCGCACGTTGCGATTGATCGCGGCTCAAGTTCGTCTGCGGAGCGGCAAGACCGATTGGCTCACCCCCGCCGACGCGCTCCTCGCCACACCTGCGCCAGCCACTGAAACAACAACCACGACCTCCGCGCGTCCCGCGCCACCATCGTCGGACCCCCGTGCTCAACGGTTGATCGACTTTGTGGTCGAGCAGACCGGCTATCCGCCCGAGGTGGTCGATCTCGACGCCGATCTCGAGGCGGACCTGGGCATCGACAGCATCAAACGCGTCCGTCTGCTCGGCGAATTGGGCGAGCTGTTTGGGTTGAAAGTCAGCGGCGACACGCGTCGTCTGGCGGGGCAACTGCGAACCCTGCGAGCCTTTCTCGCTTTGCTCGACGACTCCGCAGCAACCACGCCTGAGCTGCTCGCGCCTGAGCCGCGGGTTGCTGAGTCGCCGGTTGAGCCAGCCACGATGCCGCTGGCCGCACCGGCTGAAGCGACGACTTCCCCGGACACGGCGATCACGTCGCGCTACTTGCTCGGCCTGATGCCGCGAGCGCAGCGGGGCGGCGCACCGACAACGCCCGTGTATCGTGGCGCGGTGTTGATCGTCGGTGACAACCCGATCGCGGAAGCGTTGCAAAGCCGGATCGAATCGCGCGGCGCGACGGTCTTTCGCCTCCGCGCTGGTTCCGCGAGCACCGCTGCCGACGAACTCGCCGTGATGTGGCAGCAAGCGCCGATCTTGCATCTCTTTTTCACCACGCCGTACGACGCCGCTGCCGTGACCACGGCCGATAGCCAAGCCTGGGCCAAGCGACGCGACCGCGGGCTTATGCTGCCGTTCTTGCTCTGCCAAGCGTGGTTGCGATTGCTCGTCGAGCACGATCTGGCTGAGGATGCGTCGCTCGTCGGCTTGGCCCGGCTCGGCGGTTCGTTCGGGTTCGGCGACCCGATCGTTGCGACCGAGAGCGGCGCGCTCGCCGGTTTGCTCAAGGCCATCTTGATCGAGAATTGGGTCGCCGGTAATCACGAGCTCACGACCAAGCTGCTTGACTTTGTCGAAGGCACCGACCCCGCCGAGATCGCGGCTCTGACCGAGCGTGAGTTGGCCGTCCCCAGCTACGACAACGAAGTCGCGTGGCGCGATGGTGAACGACACGTAGTGATCGCGTCTCCCGCACCGCTGGCCGAGCCCGGCAGTCACGCGCCGCGCCGCGGAGCGGTTTGGGTCTGTACTGGTGGCGCGCGAGGTATCACGGCCGTGGCGGCTCGTGAACTTGCGAAACGCTTCGGGATCAAGCTGCGACTGGTGGGCACCACGCCGCTGGTGGACCTCGACGACTCGCTCCCGCCGGCGGTCAATGGCACACTCACGGCGCGTCGCGCGGCGGTCATGCGCCTTGCCCGGAACACGGGTCGCAATCCGATCGACGCCTGGCGCGACGATGAGAAGGTGCGCGAAATTCAACAAACGCTCGCCGAGTTGCGGCGCGATGGCATCGACGCCGAGTACTATGTTGCCGATGTCGCCGATCGCGAGCAGATGTCGCGCGTACTGGACACGATCCGCCGCCTCGATGGTCCGATTGCAGGCGTGTTGCACGGCGCAGGCATCGGTCAAGACGCCCGATTTGATCACAAGCAACTCAAGAAAGTCGAGCAATGTTTTCGTGCCAAGATCGACGGCGCGGCCGTGCTCATCGATTTGACGCAGCACGACCCGTTGACGCACTTCATCGCGTTTGGTTCGATCAGCGGTCGTCTCGGTGCGAATGGTCATACGGACTACTCCGCCGCGAACGAGATGCTCGCCAAGCAGATGGGTTGGCTCCGTCGGGCGAGGCCCGAGGTGGCCGCGACGCTGTTTCATTGGCACGCTTGGGGCGATGTCGGCATGGCGACCAAGCCCGAGACACGGCTGGCGCTCGAGATGATCGGCATGCAACTCATGCCCGCCGCCGAGGGCATCGAGCATTTGGTGCGTGAGTTGCGCGCGGGTTGCGAGCAGACCGAGGTGGTGATTACCGACGATCGCTATCATCGTATGTTCTGCCACTACGATCGGATTGTTAGTCCAACGGCGGTCGCCCCGTCGCAGCTGCCGTTGCTGCCGCAGCTCGAAACTCACGCCGGCTCGCAGTACGCCGTGGCGAAATTGGAACCGCTCGTCGATCCATTCTTGGTCGAACACCGGCTCGACGACCGCCCCATCCTGCCGTTTGTCGTCGCGTTGGAAATGCTTGCCGAAGGTGGCCAACTTGCCGGTCTCGGGCGAGTCGTCGAGTTGCGCGACGTATCACTTACGCACGGCTTACGGTTCTTTACGGATCGTGCGCAGACAGCCAAGGTGGCGATCAACGCCCAGGCCGATACCACAGTCGAGTGCCGTCTGCTGGCCGATATGCATACCCGGCAAGGGCGACTGGTGACGGCCGATCGCGAATGCGTGCGCGGTGTCGTATCATCGGGCGGTTCCATCGCGCCGCCGACGCTCAGCTTGCCGACGTTCGCAAATCTCGGGATTGTGTCCGAACGGGTCCGCTATGCTCCCGCGGGAGCGTCGTTCTATCTCGGACCGGCGATGCGGGCTTTGAAACGGATCGCGGTCGTCGAGCGTGAGGCGTGGGGCGAGTTGATCGCGCCGGCCTTGAGCGAGTTGGCCGGCATGCAACGCGCGGTCGACGGCTGGATCGTGCCGAGTGCGCTGGTCGACGGCTGCTTGTACGCCGCGGGCTTGTTGGCGTGGCAAGCTTTGGGCTCCCGGTCGACGTTGCCCGCCGGGATCGGGCGACTGACGTTGTTCCGTCAGCCCGACACGGGCGAGGCGTGCCGCGTACACGTCCGTTTGACCGGCAGCGACGACGCACCGAGCTTCGATTTCGACGTCTTTGGTTGCAACGGTGAGGCAATCCTCTCGGCCTGTGACTATCGTGTAACTCAAATGCAGGTGGAACGCGGCTGGGCGGCGAATGAGTCAGCCGCCAGTTAACGACTCCCCGGGCATCCGTGAACCCAACGATCTCATGTTTCAAGCCACCTCGCGATTGCCGCATGTCTTGCCCCCCAGGGCGTATCATGCGCCGGAGATCGCCGAGCGCGAACGGGCCACGGTCTTACGCGATGGTTGGCATCTGGTCGGGACCCGCGAGGAGTTGTCGCGGCCCGGCATGTTCTGCACCGTCGAGTTACTCGGCGTTCCGCTCATCGTGCGGAACTGCGACGGCGAGTTGCGAGCGTTTGTGAACGCATGCGCGCATCGTCATTGCCGCATCACGTCGGAAGCTCGCGGTGAGTCGTCGCGGCTGCGGTGTCCGTATCACGGCTGGGAGTACGACGCGGCCGGCGTGGCGACGAAGATCCCCGCTCCGCGGAACTTTGTGCCACTCGAACAAGGTGAGTTTCGCTTGCGCGAGCATCGCGTGGCGACGTGCGGTCAGTTGGTGTTCGTGTCGTTGGCCGACGATGGTATCGCGCTCGACGAGCAACTCGGCCCGCTCGCGTCGATCGTGTCCGAGCGATTTGGACCGGATTGGAGCCCGTTTCTGCGGTTTGCCCCCGAGTACGCGGCGAATTGGAAGGTGCCGGTCGAAAACTCGCTCGAAGCGTATCATGTCCCCGCGGTGCACCCGAAGACGTTTCGAAGTGACCCCGGCGAGTCACGAAGTCGGCACGTGATCGACGAACACTATACGTCATTCACGGTCAACTTGCCGTTCAGTCCACACTCGAAACTCGACGCGTGGTTTCAACGGACCGAAGGTTGGCTGCTCCGGCAACTCGGCGTCGCGCCGCGCGGCGAGTACTCGCAGCATCATGCGTTTCCCAACTTGCTGTTTTCGTTCACCGATGCCGTGAGCTTGTGTCACGTCGTGTTGCCGACGAGTGCGACGACATCGCGGGGGTTGGTGCTGCAATTCAGTCGCAATGCACGGCATGGTGCCGCGTGGCAGCGGTTCGTCGCCCAGGCATGGGGACAGCTCGCGGCTCAAATCACGAAGCGGATTTTGCAAGAAGATCTGCGCATGTTCGGCGAGATTCAGCGCGGTCTCGAAGCGAGTCCGCACGAAGGTGTGCTCGGCCGCTGCGAGGAACGGCTGTTCGCGTTTCAAGCGTATGTCGATCGGCGGTTGAATTTGTCGCAGGGGGTAATGGAGTCGTCGCTGGCTTGCGAACGTGCCGTGGAGGCGACCCATGATTGATCTGCGTGGCCGAGTAGCGTTGGTGACTGGCGGCTCGCGCGGCATTGGCCGGGCATGCGTCGAACGACTCGCCGAGGCGGGGGCAGACGTCGTGATTAACTATCTCACGTCGCGCGAAGCGGCCCAAGAGCTGGCGCGCGCCGTCGAGCGCCGCGGTCGCCGAGCCTTGACCGTGAAAGCCGATGTGAGCGAGCCCGAAGATGTGGCGGCGATGCTCGAGCATCTCGGCGAACGATTCGGCCGGCTCGACATTCTTGTGAGCAATGTGGCAGGCGGCGGCTTTCGCAGCTTGCTCGAAGCGAGCCCACGACATTTTGAAGCCACGATGAACACCAACGTGCGGGCTCTGCTGTCGCTCACGCAAGCTGCGTATCCGCTGCTGAAGCAAAGCTCGGGTCTCGCCAAGGTGATCGCGATGTCGAGTCACGGCTCGCATCGGGCCTTGCCCGCGTATGGTCTGCTCGGAGCGTCGAAGGCGGCGCTCGAAAGTCTCGTGCGGCATTTGGCGCTCGAGCTTGGCCCGCAGGGGATCAACTTCAACGTGGTGCTCGCGGGTCTGGTGCCGACCGATTCGACGCAACATTTGCCCGAGGCGGATAAGTTCTTTGCGGCGAATCAGGCTCGGCTGTTGGTGCGCGAGCGCGAACTGACGCCGGCGGACGTGGCCAATACGGTGCTGTATCTCGCCAGTCCGCTGAGTGATTTGATTCAAGGGCAAGTGATTGTCGTCGATGGCGGCGCGACGTTGCACGGTTAACCCCTCGGGCCGGAGTCGGTTGATGTCACGCCTCGACGAACTGCTGGCCGCCCAAGCCCCCTGGGCAAGCGCCGATCGCCACTGGCCGTTGACGCCGTTCGAGTTGTTCATGTGGCTCGACGATCGTCCGCAATACCCGCTCGTCTATCAGATCAATCTCAAGTTCGCGGGCTCGATCGATGCCGACGCGATGCGCGATGCGTGGCGATTTGCCCTGGCTCGTCATCCGCTGTTGCGGGCAACGATTCGACAGACCAAGAATGGGGCCGAGTGGCACGCGGCGCGGGGCGGTGGCACGGAATTGATCGTGTTGTCGAAACAAGCTGCCGAGCAAGCGGGGCAAGTGTCGATCGATCTCACCACCTCGCCCGGGCTGCACGGTTGGCTGTGCGAGACGGCCGTGGGTTGGGATGTGCGGATGCTGTATCATCACGCTTGCTGCGATGGCCAGGGAACGCGGCTGTTCCTGCAAGATTTGGTGCTCGCCTATTCGGTGTTCATTGGCTCGATCGCCGAGCCCGATCCGTTCTTTTCGCTCGACGTGTCGCATCTCGAACGTCGTGCCGAGTACGGTGCGACCGTGGGGCTGAACGAATCGCTTTGGCGGAAGCTCAAAGAAGCGCTGCAGTTCAACTTTGCGCCGTTGCAGCCTGCCGCGCTCGATAAGGCGCAGGAGAATCGCTTGGCACGTTCGAGTGCGAGCCGCAGCACGACCGGTTTCTGCGCCGAGCGTTTAGAGCCCGCCGAGGTTGAGTTGTGGCAAGACCCGCAACGTCGGCAGGGTGCGACGCTAAATGACATGGCGATCGCCGTGCTGTTCTCGGTGTTGGGTGACTGGCAACGTGAGCATGGTTTGCGACCGCGCGACATGTTGCGGATCGCGGTGCCGTTTGATCTGCGGTCGCGCGAAGATGAACGGATGCCTGCGGCGAATCGGTTCACGTACACGTTTTTGAATCGCCGCTTGAGCGATTGCAGCGACTGGCGCGCCTTGTTGCCGGGCGTGCAGAGCGAGATGCAGTTCTTTCGGCAGTCGCGGTTCGGCGTCGAGTTTCTCGACGGGCTGAAAGCCGCAGCCGGTTGGCCGCGGTTGCTGCGATGGGGCGTGCAGCGACGCCATTGCTTTGCCACGGCGGTGCTCACGAATCTAAGCGATCCGTCGCGGCGGCTTCGCAAGCGGCTAAAGGTCGACGACGACGGGTTCATGTGGCTCGGCGAGGCGCAGTGTTATGAGATGGACATTCTCACGCCGCCGTTGCGCCCCGGCACGCGTTGGGGTTTGGGCATCTTTGAGTACGCCGGGCGATTGACCGTGACGTTCCGCTATGACACGACGGCGATGTCGAGCGCCGCGGCCGAGTCGATCTTGCAGCGTTATCTGGCCGTGTGGCGATCGTCGCTCGCCGCCTCCTCTGCGATCCCCGGGGCGTAAGCGGATGGCCGAGGTTGTGAACGCGCGTCGCCATGTGTTGCTCGCCACGATTGGCAGCTCGGGCGATGTGCATCCGTTCGTCGGCTTGGGTCGTCGGTTGCTCGCGCGCGGGCATCGGGTCACGCTCATCACGGCCGAGTACTTTCGGCCACTCGCCGAGTCCGCGGGCCTGGAATTCGTCGGTTGCACCGCGCCGGGGATTGATTATTGCAGCGTGATCCACAATCCCGAGTTATGGCATCCGATCAAAGGCCCGTGTGCGCTGCTGTGGTTGGCCGTGCAGCCGA